>JBBRHK010000109.1:0-8349 GCA_038222815.1 Chitinophagales bacterium | reverse complement strand
CCATCAGAAATAGACACGGCAATGAAACTAGGCACTGGCTATCCTCAAGGACCTATTGAATGGGGGAATACAATAGGGCTTGATAAGATCTATGAATTATTAGACGTACTTAGCAAGACCAATGATAGATATCTGCCCAGCCCATTACTTACACAATTAGCTTTGAAACACTAATATGATTCTTACCATAGATTGCAGCACGGAGAATGCATTTATTAGCTTATCAAATAATGGGGAGCTTATAGATACTAGAACAAATAATAGTCAAAAAAATCACGCTAGTTTTTTACACTTAGCCATTGTAGAATTAGCGACTCATAATAAAATAAATCTTTCCTCTTTAGATGCCATTGCAGTAGTAGAAGGGCCTGGCTCCTACACAGGAGTGAGGATAGCAATGGCAACTGCTAAAGGGCTTTGCTTTAGCTTGAAAAAGCCATTGATTGCCCTCAGTGGCTTAAAACTACTAGCGCTTGCCTGCTACAATGAAGCAAAAAATAAAGATGCCATATACATTCCATTGGTAGATGCAAGGAGAATGGAAGTTTTTACTGCTAGTTATAGCGCAGAATTGGAAACGCTATCGCCACCAATCAATTACATTTTAGAACCAACTAGTTTTAATCTGGAACTATCAAAAGGAACTGTATATTTTGTAGGTAATGCCGTAGAAAAAGCGAAAACAGTTTTACACCACAATAATATTATTTTCCAGGAACAGTACGACATTATTGCTGCTGCCGTACAATTATCCTATTCTCAATTCAAAGAAGGAGACATAGCCGACCTTTTTCTTGCCGAGCCATTATACATTAAAGCTTTTTTTGAAGGATGATCAACTATTTGTTGGCCTTTAATTCTTGAAATTTGTGGTTAAATGTCCCCATTCCGAGAATAAAAACTTATTATCTTCTGTTTTAATATGGTAGAGATAAATTTATTTACTATCAACCAAGTTCAAAAAAGCTTTTCCTCATCAAAAACAAGGTATTTATCAAATAGAATCGTTAAATATGACGAAAATATTAGACTTGTTTTAATTAATGGAATTATTTTTGCAAACTAACTTTTGATTAATACATAAAACCCCCAAAAAATAATGGCAGAAATTACATTAGAAAAAGAGAGAGTATCATTAAGCCCCCTTAGTTTAAATTACACTGAGGTAAAAAAATCGGCTTTAGTACTAAGAGCAATTAACCATAAGCTTCGTCAAAAGATTATGGAACTAGTTGCAGCACAGCCCAATATTACTGTAACAGAAATATATGTGCAGTTAAGGCTTGAGCAGTCTGTAGCTTCTCAGCATTTGGCAATTTTACGCAAAGCAGGTGTTTTAAAGACAACCAGAAACGGAAAATTCATTAATTATTCTGTGAGTAAGGAAAGAGTGGAGCAACTAAATGAAATCGTTAAGACGATTTTAAACTAAGCTGACCAACTTTAAATCATGGGCTTATTTTTTTACCTTTACAAAAAAATAAGCCCATGTTCGTTAAACAGTTATATACCTCTTGCCTTAGTGAAGCCGCCTATTACATTGAAAGTAATGGCGAAGCTGCTATCATAGATCCACTAAGAGATATAGATGAATATATTACGCTAGCAAAAGAGAGGAATGCTAGTATAAAGTACATTTTTGAAACTCATTTTCACGCAGATTTTGTTAGTGGCCATATTGATTTAAGTAAGGCGACGGGCGCCCCAATAATATTTGGTCCAAAAGCTGAAACAGATTTCAAAATATACAATGCAAAAGATAATGAAGTATTTGCATTAGGATCTGTTACCCTCACCGCTTTGCATACGCCAGGACATACCTTAGAGAGTACCTGTTACCTTTTGAAGGATGAAAGTGGAAAACCAAATTCCATATTTACTGGAGATACTTTGTTTGTAGGCGATGTAGGTAGGCCCGATCTTAGCAGTGGTAATATGACTAGCGAAGAACTTGCAGCAGTATTGTACAATTCTTTACAAGATAAAATTTTACCCTTACCAGAAGATGTCATTGTGTATCCTGCCCACGGACCAGGAAGTAGCTGTGGCAAGAGTCTTGGCGCAGAAACATTTAGCACAATAGCTGAACAGAAAGCAACCAATTATGCCTTGCAACCACAATCACAAGAAGACTTTGTAAAGGCTGTAACAGATGGATTGCAGTCGGCTCCAGTTTATTTTGCAATAAACGCCTCTATTAATAAAAAGGGTTACGAAAGTATAGATGCTGTAATTGAAAGCGGCACAAAGGCATTGAGTGTAGCTGCATTTAAGAAATTACAATCTGATTCCAACACAATTGTATTAGATACTAGACATGCCAGCACATTTGTAGATGGGTTTATTCCCAATAGTATTTTTATAGGATTAGAAGGAAGGTTTGCCGAGTGGGCAGGCAATCTTTTACCATTTGATAAAAAGATTATTTTAGTAACACCTCCAGGTCAAGAAAAAGAAACAGTAGTAAGATTAAGCAGAGTAGGTTTTGATAAGATGCAAGGCTATCTTAAAGGCGGATACGAAGCTTGGAAAAATGCAGGTGAAGCCATTGACTTGATTGTAGAAGTAGAGCCCGATGAACTAATGATGGATATTCCTTTTGATGATAATTTACTAGTGGTAGATGTGAGAAAGGAAGCAGAATATGGCGATGGTCATTTACCAAATGCGCATAATTTACCGCTAAGCGATATGAATGATGTAGTAGAACTTGCAAACTTGGAAGAAAGCCAAAACCTTTATGTACACTGCGCTGGTGGCTACAGAAGTGTAATTGCTTGCTCTATGTTAAAGAAGCATGGCTTCAATAATATTAGAAATGTACAAGGCGGATGGGCCAAAATAAAAGAGCTAGAAAAAGTAAAAATTGTAAAAGAACCTAGCGTCCTAAATTAAAGGATAGTGTTCTGTAAAATTTTAGATTTATTAGGAAAGTCGAGGTTGTAATGTAGGCCTCTACTTTCCTCTCTA
This sequence comes from Chitinophagales bacterium, assembly GCA_038222815.1. GTDB lineage: Bacteria > Bacteroidota > Bacteroidia > Chitinophagales > Chitinophagaceae > Ferruginibacter. The sequence continues at coordinate 5,379 of JBBRHK010000109.1, read as the reverse complement.
AGCTCACTACTTTTTATGATGAGGTATGATACGGTAATCATATTTCTTAACTCACAAAGCTGAGGAGATACCTCTGTTTCTTCATATAATCTTTCCGTTTCTTCGTGTAGTAAATCTATCCTAGTGCTGGCTCGCTTAAGACGCACATTATTTCTTACAATTCCCACATAATCACTCATTAGCTGCTTCATCTCTTTTACACTTTGTGTAATTAGAATCATTTCTTTGGGTGCGGTAGTTCCAGCAGCATTCCAGCTGGGTATCTCAGTGGTATCTATAAATTGCGGCAAGAAAAAATCATTTTCTTCTTGTGTAGCATTTGCTTCATCAGAAGTTACTTTTTTAAATGCCCTGTGGGCAAATACCATCGCTTCTAAAAGACTATTACTAGCCAACCTATTAGCGCCGTGTAATCCACTACAAGTACATTCGCCTGCGGCAAACAAATTTTGAATAGACGTTCTTGCCCACTCATCCGTCTTCACGCCTCCACAAATGTAGTGTGCGGCTGGCGATACAGGAATCATCTTTGTAGCTACATCAATTCCTATGGATAAACATTTTTCATAAATATTTGGAAAATGCGCCTTAAATTTTTCAATATCCATATGGCGACAATCGAGATAGACAAACTCCGAACCAGCTATTTTCATTTCGCTATCTATTGCCCTCGCCACAATATCTCGGGGCGCAAGATCTTTTCTTGGATCATATTTCTCCATAAAAGCCTCACCCGCTTCATTTCTTAAAATACCTCCATCCCCTCTGACTGCTTCCGTAATTAGAAAAGAATGTCCTCGCACTCCTGCCTCATATAAAGCCGTAGGATGGAATTGCATAAACTCCATATTTTCTATCCTTCCCTTTGCTCTGTACACCATTGCTACGCCATCGCCTGTTGCTATGGCTGGGTTAGTAGTAGAGCGATATACTTGTCCATTCCCTCCTGTCGCCAGCATCGTATATCTTGCTGCAATTTTTTCTATTTTATTAGTTTGAAGATTTAAAATATACACCCCATAACAATACACATTAGGTGTACTCTTGGTAACTAAATAACCAAGATGGTGTTGTGTAATTAAATCTAAAACAAAACAATGGCTTAGCATTTCAATATTAGATGCTTTTTTTACTGCTTCTAATAATGCTCTTTCCATTTCCTTTCCTGTCACATCTTTATGGTGTAGAATTCTATTTTCCGAGTGCCCCCCTTCTTTACCAAGCTTATAATCACCATCAGGTTCTTTATCAAAATTTGCACCCCATTCTATAAGCTCGTTAATGCGCTGCACACCTTCCTTTACCACAATTTCTACAATTCCTTTGTCACAAAGTCCATCACCACTGATGAGCGTATCTTCTATGTGCTTATCAAAACTATCATCTATAAAATTGGTAACGCCTGCAATTCCTCCTTGTGCATATTTAGTATTCGTTTCATCTTCATTTGCCTTTGTAAGTATGGTTACTTTCTTATCTGGACAAGCCTCTGCCACCTTTAACGCATAAGTAAGACCAGCGATACCACTACCTATAACTAAGAAATCTGTTTTCATGTGTTACTTTTTATTTTTTTCTCCACCTATGCATCTATCCACACCTCACTATCCTTCAAGAGTTGTATCAGTTCTGTAACAGCTATCTCACTCGGAATATTTTTCTTTACCACTTCTTTTCCTTTGTATAAAGTAATTTTTCCGGTGCCACTACCTACGTAACCAAAATCTGCATCCGCCATTTCTCCAGGACCATTTACAATGCAACCCATTATGGCAATTTTTAATCCTTTAAGATGACTCGTTACTTTTCTTATCATAGCGGTAGTTTCTTGCAAGTCAAATAAAGTACGACCACAACTAGGGCAACTTATATATTCTGTTTTTGAAATTCTTGTGCGTACAGCCTGAAGGATAGAAAATGCCGTATTATTTAAGAACTGATGATTATCTTTCACTTCCAAATACGTACGACCTGTTACTGGCTTGGCTTCCATTTGTGAAGGATTATTCATCAACCAAAGTCCATCTCCAAATCCATCAAGAAAAAGTCCGCCAGAGGTAGCTGCGAAATGAATTAGCTGCTCATCAATTGTTTTGTGCATACTTTCTACTGCGATCATTACAGGCGACATTGCACCGTTGTTCATCAACTTGACGCAGAAACTACGCATCTGTTGCATTGCATTTACCTCAGAAGAATAAATACATAACACAACAGTTCTATCGTTTTTAATTGTTTCGAGGAGTGCATCACTCACATTCGCTACATCGAGCGAAATAAAATTTAATGTAGATGATTTTTTTAATGCTGATAAAAATTCATCGCCAAAAAATATCGGAAACGAATTATTATCCAACTCATCCCAAACTCCTGCGTTACATATAACACTCAAGGTGCCAGGTAAGGCAAAGTCAATTTTTTTATTAGCCACATACACATAATCTGCAGCGGCATCGGCTATGCGCCATTTATCTGTAGGAGCATCGTAAGTATAACCAATACTTGTAAAATCCTCGTGTGTAATTTCATTCGCCAGCATAAAATCTGCTAGTACAATTGGCACGTGTCCGCTTCCAATATTCCTTACAGAATTGGTGATTCTTCTTTTGTATTCAAAAGGAGAGTAAGGCAAACTCACTTGTTCTTCGTCTAGAATTTCTTGGCTAGAAATTCTACCATTATACCTTTCCACTAGATCAATACATACTGGAATTTCAAATTCAGGATCTTCTGTAAGGCTTACCCTTATTGTATCTCCAATGCCATCTTCTAGTAAAGTTCCAATGCCAATGGCAGATTTTATTCTTCCATCTTCTCCATCTCCCGCCTCTGTAACTCCAAGATGCAAAGGATAACACTCGCCAAATTCTTGCATCATTTGTTGTACTAATAATCTGTAAGCTTGCACCATTACTAGTGGATTGCTACTTTTCATACTCAATACAATCTGATGATATTCTAAAGAGCGGGCAATCCTTAAAAATTCCATTGCGCTTTCTACCATTCCTATTGCAGTATCTCCGTAGCGACTCATAATCCTATCGCTTAGGCTTCCATGATTAGTGCCTATACGCATAGCAGTTCCATTCTCTTTGCAAATGAGAACTAGAGGTGTAAATCGCTCTCTAATTCTTTCTATCTCTTCGCTGTATTCTTCATCCGTATAATCTATCTGTTCAAATTTTTTCTTATCTACATAATTACCCGGATTGACTCTCACTTTTTCAATGTGCCTAGCAGCAATCTCTGCCGCATTAGGCGTAAAGTGAATATCAGCAACCAGTGGTGTATTATACCCTTTTGCCGCTAGCAATTCCTTAATAATTTTTAAATTCTCTGCCTCATTTTTCGATGGTGCTGTTATTCTTACTAACTCTGCGCCGGCTTCTATACAACGAATAGACTGCGCCACGGTGGCATCAGTATCCATCGTATCAGTGGTAGTCATCGTTTGTATTTTGATTGCATTATTTCCACCTATTGAGAGATTGCCCACTTTTACAGCTCTAGTAGGAAGTCGCTTGTAGTGGGAAAGTGAAGCCGAGTACAGGTTCATCATTATGTCGTTTTATTGAGCAAATTTAAACCTTATGCAAAGGAATGTGAAGAATAAAATCGTAAAATCTGTCTTTTAAAATTGCCCATATTTATTACCAATCCTTCTCAGGCGATGAATTAGACTGTGGATTTCCTTTGTGTAATTTATTTTGCAGATTTTTTTCTTGTTGCATCAATGCCTTCAATTTATCTTCTGCTTCTTGCTGCGTAAGGTTGCTCTTTTGCGGTTTAGGTTCATTTTCTGAATTATCCTTTTTGTCGTCCTTCTTATCATCTTTCTTATCCTTATCTTCTTTCTTTTTTTGCTCCTCTTGCTTCTTTAAAGCTTTTTGTAAGTTCTGCCTAGCATCATCATCATTAGGGTCTATTCTTAAAGCTTTTTTATATTCCTCTATACATTCTGGCAACTTATTATTAGTCTGATACACTACGCCCTTATTATGATGTAAATTAGAAATTTTACTATTATCCTTTTCCAATGCCAATGCTTGGTCATACGCCTTTAACGCATCATCATATTTTTTCTCTTTAAATAAGCTATTACCTAGGTTACTATAAGCCGTGAGACTTTCTACATTTTTGCTTGCTGCATCTTTGTAAATCTCACTTGCCTTTTCAAAGTTTTTTTCTGAATAAAACTTATTAGCTTCTTTAAGTAATTTCTTGTCTGCTTGCGCAAATGAACTACTTGTTAACAATAAGAAATATATAACTGCAACTATACGCATGATCATTTTCATTTTTTTTCTCTTACAAATAATTCGAAGATCAATAACAACAAAGCAATACCTGCAAAAATTTGAAAATAGCTTTCATATTGCGTGAACGAATCATCTACTATTTGTTGCTTATCCATTCCATTAATATTAGCAGTAATAGAGTTTGCAATATCCTCTGCATTACTAAACCTGTTGTAGGTGCCATTGCCTCTCTTTGCAATATCTGCTAGCTCTGCCTCATTCAGTTTTGAAATTACAATCTCTCCTTTTTCATCAAGCTTTACACTACCTGTAGCAGCATCGGGTATGGGTGCACCTTGCTCACTTCCTATGCCTACTGTGTGTATGATTATTCCGCTTTGGTTAAGTTGCTCTGCCATTTCTAAGGCTTCCTCGTCGTGATCTTCTCCATCACTTAATAAAATAATCGACTTGTATTTTTTTGCTTTTACGGTAAAAGACGCAGCAGCCATTCTTAATGCATCTGCTATTACAGTACCTTGTGTGGGAATACTCTCTGGCGCAGCAGCACCTACAAACATTTTTACGGCAGAGTGATCTCCACTAAGTGGCATTTGTAAATAGGCTCTGCCTGCGAATACAATAATTCCTAGTTTTTCATTGGGCAATTTATCCGTAAGCTTATCTAGCAATTGCTTTGCACGGCTTAGCCTATCCGGTTTTAGATCTTGGGCCAGCATACTCTTACTCACATCTAACACATACATAACCTCCGTACCTGAGCGACCACTAGACATTACACCTGTAGGTTTGCGCAGATTGGCCAAGCTCACAATCAAAAACCCTAGCGTAAAAACTATTAAGAAAAATTTTTTTGGAAAAGACTTGGGTATAAAACCTTGAAGCATTTGCTTTACCAGCTGTGGATCGCCTAGTTTTTTAATCTTAGCAGCTCTCTGTCTTTTTATAGTCAGATAGTAAAGCAGTAACACTGGCACAATAAGTAGACCCAGTAATAAAAAAATATATTGAAACCCCATTATTCTAAATTAGTTCTTCAAGATAAACCAAGCTGGGCATTCACCCTGTTAATAAACTAATAATGATTATTTTTTACCTTCAAAAAAGTCATAATGTTTTA
>JBBRHK010000108.1:0-8411 GCA_038222815.1 Chitinophagales bacterium | reverse complement strand
CCAGAGCGATGATCACTGCTGCGCTTAATGGCGAGTTAGACAATGTAGAGTATGTAGCCCATAGAACCTTTGGATTTATGATGCCTACTACCTGCCCTGATGTTCCTTCTGAGTTGCTTAGCCCACGCCACGCTTGGAGTAATGAAAATGAGTATGATGCTAAAGCAAAACAACTAGCTGTTGAATTTATAAACAATTTTGAAAAATATAAGGACGGCGTTTCTCAAGAGATTTTAGATGCTGCGCCAAAGGGGTAGTATTTAATTTTAATAATTTTGAATCCCAGTGCTGTGAGAGGTGCTGGGATTTTTGTTTAAAGAATTTCGTTATTTCCGAAACAAAAAAATGAGTATGTATAATGCTAAATAATTGTACTGTAGATTCAATTTTTTAGAGTAGGTTGCATATAATCTAATAATGCTAACTTTCGCAGCCACATTACAGTGAAACTTTCAATCATACTCATATTAGCTTTACTTCTGCTCAATAATAATCTCGTTGGGCAATCTCGACTATTGCAAGGGCGTGTTATTTCAAATGATTTGGAAATATTACCTGGTGTTCGAATAGAAACTGGCGACACAACTATTTTTGGAGTGACGGATTTGGAAGGCAGATTTGAAATTGAATTACCACAGAAAACTCAAACCATCGAATTAAGAGGCATTGGTTTGGAATCTGCAAGCATCATATTAAATGAAAGTTGCGACACAGTAGAAGTTATAATGATTTTAGCTGGTACTTATGATTTTATGTCGTCAAATAAAATTGATAGACTTCAATTGAAAGAATTTAAGCAATTACCATCCCTTTATATACAAGCTCATAATAAAGGATATTTTACAAAGGGTACAGTTTGTTACTCAAGACAGTTTGAACCAAAAAAGCCAATACTTGACAGCATAAGAAAGGAAATGATTAAACTGCAAAAGCGAAATAAAATAGCTTTTAACAACATTGAAGTTGGAGACAAAGTCAGAATTCCATTTAATACTGCATACAATTCTGATGGTAAACACAGAACAACTTTAAACGTCTTTTCAGTTTCTGCAAACAAATCTAAATATGATTGCATCATTGAAGTAGTTATTACAGACAAAAACCGTGACAATAATGGGTATAATATAATTTGCAAAATAACGAGTGACATTTTATGCAAGCCAGAGAGTATTTATAACGGTAAAAAAATGGAAACTGGAGAAGTATTTGTGTACAATATGAAATATTTTAAAGTACTGCCTGAATAAACACAGCCGCCTACCAAAATACCAGTTCGAGGTGTTAGCGCAGCGCACCTCGAAGTTTAGATAAAAAAAGGTCTATGACCTGGATAAGTTTTTCTTACCAGTTGCTGTCCCCGACAACCGAAACATAAAATCCAAAAAAACCCTCACCGCATAAATAATACCCAAACAGCCCCCTAGCTTATGAACCCTATTTAAAATTTCCTTAGATTTATAGAATAGATTACAGCCTTACCGACGCACAGGGAAGATAGATTTTTCACAATCCTATTTCTGTACCAGTACGATTGGTGATAACAAGCATTTTGATTTCGATTACTGAGAACAGCAACCGATAAAGGCAATTAAATAATGAAATAATCAAATAATGAAAAATTTACTTTTTCTAATATTATTTATAGCCGGGTGTAAAAATACTACGGAGACTGTTACACCTAAAACATCTGATATCGTTGAGAGTGTTTACGCCTCTGGATTTGTGAACAGCGAAGACCAATATGAGGTATTCACTAAAGTAAACGGAAAAATACAGACGGTCTTTGTCAAAGAAGATAAATTGGTGAAGAAAGGTGATCCGCTATTTCAAATTGAAAACTTAAACTCAAAAATCTCTACTGACAATGCCCTTCTTTCAGCTCAGGCAAACGACTTTAAACTCAATAAAGAAAATCTTACAGAAGCTAAAAAAATCTTAGACTTAGCTAAAAAGAAATTATCAAATGACTCCATAATGCTAGTAAGACAAAAGGCTTTATGGAATCAAAATATTGGTAAAAAAATTGACTTGGAAGAGAAGCTTTTGAGTTATGAAAATGCAAAAGTAAATTTAAAACAAGCAGAGGTTTCTTACCAAAACTTATCACGGCAACTTAAATTAAACTCTAACCAAAGCAAAAATAATTTAAGAATAGCTCAATCCAATGAAAATGAATTAATCATCAGAAGCGAGATGGATGGCTACATCTACAAGATAAATGCAAAGCAAGGTGAGTTTGCTAGCTCAATGGCGCCTCTTGCAGTTGTTGGCAAAGAAAACTTTATCATTGAGTTAAATGTCGATGAATTTGATATTGTAAACATCAAAGTAGGACAAAAAGTAATCGTAACAATGGATAGTTACAAGAAGCAGGCGTTTAATGCTCAGATTAGTTTTATCTATCCAATGATGAACGAAAGAACCAGAGCATTTAAGGTGGAAGCTGTTTTCACCACAATACCAAGTGTTCTTTTCCCTAACCTTACCTTAGAAGCTAATATTATTATTAGCGAAAAGAAAAATGCCTTAACAATCCCTACTAGCTTTTTAGTAAATGATTCTTCGGTAATGCTGAGTGATGGGACAATAAAAAAAATAAAAATTGGTTTGAAAGATTATACGCTTACAGAAATAATAAGTGGCATTGACAAGAATACGAAAATCATAATGCCCAAAAAATGAGAATTAAGCACATCTACGAAATTGCAAAGGCTTTGTTGCTAGCAAGGTCAAAGCAAACGCTTGTTGCAGCAATAGGTGTAACATTTAGTGTAGCTTTTTTCATTTCATTACTCGGCTTTATGGAAGGGCTTAACACCCTTTTAGATGGATTAGTATTGAACAGAACACCACACATCAGATTGTTCAACGACATCAGACCCACAGCTATGCAACCTGTTAGTTTGGATACTACTTACAAGGGTTATCATAACTTTATAAGTTCGGTGAAACCTGCGAATGCAAAAAAAGAAATCTACAATGTAGAAAGCATCATTAAAAGATTAAATGCCGACAATAGAGTATATGGAGTCGCACCAAAAGTAACAGCTCAGGCATTTTATAATTTAGGAAACATAGAACTTAATGGTATCATCAATGGTGTAAGTGTAGTGCAAGAAGCTAAACTTTTCAATTTTAAAGATTACGTATTCGAAGGCAATTATTTGGATTTAGAAAACAGGTCAAACAGTATTATTTTAGGGCGAGGTGTTGCAGATAAAATGCTAGCTAAAAAAGGAGACCTTATTCAAGTAACCACCATTAATGGAGAACAGTTTTCATTGAAAGTTATCGGTTTTTTTGAATCTGGTGTTGCAGAATTAGATAAAGTACAGAGCTATGTAAGCTTGGCAACCTGTCAAAAATTAATGGGCAAACCCAATAATTACATCAGTGACATACAGGTCAAATTATACGATTTGAATTTAGCCCCTGCCTTGGCAAAAGAGTACGAGAAACTTTTTGAAGTAAATACGGAAGACATACAAACTGCAAATGCACAGTTTGAGACTGGCAGTAGTGCAAGGACCATAATTTCTTATGCTGTTGGCATTGTATTATTGATTGTTGCAGGCTTTGGAATATACAATATCCTCAACATGATGATTTATGAAAAGATGGACACTATCGCGATACTCAAAGCCACAGGGTTTTCTGGCGCTGATGTAAAGAAAATATTTATAACAATATCTTTAAGTATAGGAATAGGTGGGGCCTTAGCTGGTGCATTACTAGGTTTTATTTTTTCTTTAGTCATAGATAATATACCTTTTAACTCTGCATCACTTCCAAATGTACACACCTACCCTGTTGATTATGGAATACAATATTATTCTATAGCTGTCATCTTCGCAGTAGCTACTACATACTTTGCAGGTTGGTTCCCTTCTCGCAAAGCAAGTGTAATAGATCCTGTTGAAATAATTAGAGGGAAATAATATGGAAAATAAAATTGTATTAGAAGCTAAAGCTATATTTAAAACGTTTTACGATACTGTACAAATAGATGTATTAAAAGACCTTTCGTTCACGATTAATCGAGGAGAGTTTGTTTCTATCACTGGCAAGTCTGGTTGTGGGAAATCAACATTACTCTATATTCTTTCCACAATGGATTCCAATTATAGAGGGGAGCTGATTATTGACAATGAATCAATGGTAAACAAATCGGAAAAGGAATTGGCTTTTATTCGCAATGAAAAAATAGGCTTTGTGTTTCAGTTTCATTACTTGCTCAATGAATTTAGTGTTTTAAAAAATGTAATGCTTCCTGGTTTTAAATCCAATAAATTTTCAGAAGAAGAATTAGAACAAAAAGCCTACGAACTTTTAAACAAATTAGGAATAGAAAAACTAGCGAAGAAAATGGCGTATCAGATTTCGGGAGGCGAAAAACAACGGGTTGCCATTGCTCGAGCAATGATAAACGATCCACTTATTTTGATGTGTGATGAGCCCACTGGAAATTTGGATAGTAAAAATACAGATATAGTTTTTGAAATTTTTAATGAACTTGTAAACTCTTTTAATAAGACACTATTGGTTGTAACCCACGATCAAAGTTTTGCAGAAAACACACAGAGAATTATTGTAATGGAAGATGGGAGAATTATTTCATAATATAGTCTCTCGGGTTTTGATTAATAGAATAGATTATTATCTTTTTTAGTGCCCTTTAGCTGCAAAAAATTCAACCCCTGACTTAACTGAAATGACCCTCACCTTGCCTTCTTTTCTCATCGGTTATTTCCTCACCAAGCGAAACATTAAATTCAAAGACGCCCTCACCGCATAATAAGACCCAAACAGAAAGCAGGATTTCTAATCCTATTCAAAAACTACTTCTCAGCAACGTCGCATGCAAAGACACGTTGCGTATATTTCACAACAACTTTCTAACTTCTAAACAGTCCAAGTATTTTAAAATAAAGCATTAGCAAATTAAGGAGTACCCTTCTTCAACCTACCCATTATTCCAATACCCTCATTCGATACGCATTCATCGCAGTGGTTCCCAATTTTTTAATAAGCCTGTAATTTACAATCATCCCCACAGGTGCGCCAATTACGGGTATTAACTGGGCCATCTTTGCAAGATCGATGTAGTCTCTGTATTCCTGTTGGAAATTTCGCCAATCGAATTGATGAATATCATCTGGCAGTTCTTCCGACTTTTTATCCCAATCTAACATTTTAAAATATACATTCTTTCTATGTTCCTCACTGGAAAAAGCCAACTCAAAAATGTGGAGTATGTACACCCTTTCCTTATAATTTTTTACATCATAGCCGTACATAGCTGCAATATCAAATAGCAGTTTCAGTTTGATACCTATTAAAATTGGAAAGTCAGCAAGTCCAAGCAATATGCCTCCTGCGCCAGTTATTCCACCTTCAATGCTAGCAGTATTTTTATAATTTTTTATCCGCTGATGAATGGCCATCTCCTGCTGCTCAAATGAAAGGTCTGTCAATAATTTTGTGCTGGTATGAGTAGAACCAAATAGTACAACACGAAACATTTGCTTGATGGCAGTGGTAATAGCAGCATGTATTTTTTCTGGTATCCAGTTATTGACTTTAGTCTGCAATTTTTTCGCCAGCTTATTTATAAACGAAGGCTTTTTAATCATTTTGCTCTGCCAATCCGATAAATCTAAATGCACTTGTCGTTCATACTCTGTCATAGTGATTGTTTAACTAATTATAAAGTTACTTAAGAAATATTCCAATACTTGACACAGCATTTACCTCGGCCTTTTCTTATTTCACAAAACATGCCTTTTCATTTTATGGAGGACAACAACCAATAAAATCCTCCCACAAACAAAAATGCCGCTCTCCAAAAAGAAAGCGGCATTTTTTAATATTGTCTTAGCGGCACTTAGCCTGCATCTGAGTTGTCTTCATCTGGCACTACAATATCATCTGTAGTGGTTTCTGTTTCTGTAGGTCTTCCTCCTTTTAAAAATCTACTCTTATAGTAAGACTCTTCCAAGTTATTGATGGTAACCCCTTTGCTGCTGCAAGAGTGGGCAAAGAAACCATCTGCTAAATAAACACCTACGTGGCTTACGCCGCCGGTCGTATTAAAGAAAACTAGATCGCCTTCCTGTAATTCATCTCTCGTTAATTTTTCGCATTCTGCATATTGTGCACGAGCTGTGCGTGGCATTAATTTACCATACACTTCCTTTAACAAAAATCCTGTAAATGCGCTACAATCTATACCACGCTTTGTAGTACCACCATAGCGGTATCGTGTACCCCACCAATCTTCTATAAAACTAAATAGCGTAAGGTTAGTGATACTCTCTACATCTGTTTCCAAAATTTGAGAAAACTTAAACTGGATAGCAGTGCAATTCTCTATTGAAAAAATAGGTTTGCTTGTAGCATTTTTAAAAAAGCTTGTCGTATTTAAAATGCTTAGCGCTTTTTGGCTAATTTTTTGTGATACAGCTAGTGATTTAGTAACAATCGATAGGTCAATAGGCTCTACGGATTGCTGGGCATTTGCTTGGTTGCTTGTTAGTGATAACAAAGCAATGGTGGAATACAAAAAGTATTTCATACGTTAAATTGTGTTTAGACGTATGCAAGACTAGTTCTTCTTTGTTTTTAAATTTCTTCTTTGATTCTTAAAATGTTCTTCTTTTCTCCTTTTATTCTATTCTTCTTGTCCTACAAACTTAGTTTTAGTAAGTGTTTTAGTGCTGCGAAGGTACAAAATCGGGAAGATTTTTCCCAATTCCCCAGTTTTTTTAACATTTTTTGCCTTTCTGCAAGAAGTTTTACACCTGAAAGCCGTACAATGTTGTTAAATAGTTGAGCAGTTATTACTAAAACGGTTTTATCTTGTCATTAGTATAGCAGCTTTAATAAACATAACCCTCCTATGAAGAACCGAAACGAAATTGACGCCCTTCTCAATTTGATAGATGACCCTGACCACTATGTGTACGAGACCGTGAGCAAAAAAATTGCAAGTTTTGGCCGTCCTATTATTCCCATCTTGGAAAACTATTGGGGACAGATAGATAATGCAACAGCTCACGATCGCATTGAGTCTATCATACATAGCCTGCACTTTGATGAGCTTATAACTGAGCTAGGACTTTGGAAAGATAATACGACCGATTTATTTAAAGGCTTGTTGCTGGTAGATAAGTACAATTACCCTGATTATGATTATAGCAAGACCCAAACTCAATTTGAAAAAATAAGGAAGAATGTATGGTTAGAACTCAATAACTACCTTACCCCTTTAGAACAGACAAATATCATCAATAGTATTTTCTTCAATTATTACAAACACAGAGGCGTAGAACTTGATTATAAAAAGCCAGACGATTTTCTTACTCATAAAGCCATGGAAAGCAAAAAGGGTAACGCCATTATCAACGGGGCAATATACCTGAGTATTTGCCAGCGGTTAGATATTTCCGTAGCTGCTTTAAGCATTCCTAATCAGTTTTTATTGGGCTATTTTGAGCAACCAGTTAATGATGGCACTTCATTAGACAACGAGAGCAATGGCATAAAATTTTTTATAGATGGACTAAGCGGCCAAATATATTCTCATAAAGACGTGGACAATTATCTTCAACGATCTGACATAACAAAAAAAGTTTCCTACTTCACACCTAAGACGAATGTGGAAGTAATATGCTACCTGCTAGAAGAGTACAGTAAGTGTTATGATACATTGGAGCAACAAAATAAACGAAATGAATTATTAAGTATGATTAACTATTTATCACAATGATATACCACGTAGCCACAATTGAAGATTGGGAGATTGCACAAGTAACCAAAAAGTATGTACATCCGTCCTTAGACATAGAAGGATTTATTCACGCTTGTACTAGAGAGCAAGTACCTGGCGTATTACACAGATACTACAAAGACACATCTGATATCGTACTTCTTCACATAGAAGAAAGCAAACTCAGTTGCCCTTTGAAATTGGAATTGGCGCCAAGTGTCAATGAATTATTTCCGCATTGTTTTGGTGCAATCAATATAGACGCAGTAGTTGCAGTAGAATCTTATACAGAATTTAAAAAATGGGCACAATAAAAGAAGCCAACGTTTATTATCTAAGCTCGCCCATAGGGCAAATAGAAATTAAAGCAACTGATGAGCATATTAGTTCTATTCATTTTTTAAAGAATGACGAGGTGGTAGGAGAAAATTCTATTGCTATGGAAAATTATCCTTTAGTTCAACAATGTAAGGAGGAGCTAGAATCCTATTTCGCCGGCGACTTACAAGTTTTCACTTTTCCATTTAGGCAAGAAGGAACAGCCTTCAGGCAAAGAGTGTGGGAAGAATTATCAAAATTATCTTACGGAAATACAGCAAGCTATTTAGAAATGAGTAAGCGGCTAGGCGATGTAAAAGCAATA
>JBBRHK010000107.1:0-8452 GCA_038222815.1 Chitinophagales bacterium | reverse complement strand
GACATAATTTAAAATTTAAGTCTCTACGTTAAAAAAACTCCTAGTGCGCCTGTAACCAATTCTCCCCAACCCCAGCTTCGGCCAAAACTGGTACCTCATTAGGTAAAGTCATTGCAGACTGCATCGCCTCCAATACCAAGCCCTTCACCTCATCCAACTCTTCTTTAAGTACATCAAAAACTAATTCATCATGTACCTGCAAAAGCATTTTAGATTTTACTTTATTTGCCTTAAAGACATCAGCAACTTTTATCATCGCCAGCTTTATCATATCTGCAGCTGTTCCTTGTATTGGAGAGTTGATAGCATTTCGTTCTGCAAAACCACGTACGGTAAAATTGCCACTATTAATATCTGGCAGCCAACGCTTTCGACCCATCAATGTTTCTACATAACCATTCTCTTTACAGAAATTAATCGTGCTATCCATATACCGCTGGATTCCTGGAAATTCTTTTTTATAATTGTCTATAATCTCTTTTGCTTCTGTTCTAGATATCCCTAGATTATCTGCCAAGCCAAATGCGCCCTGGCCATAAATGATTCCAAAATTGACACTCTTGGCTCTATACCGCATTTCTTTGGTTACTTCACTTTCAGCTACGCCAAATACTTTACTGGCAGTGGCTGTATGAATATCAGTGCCAGATTTAAAAGCAGCACACATATTCTCATCACCACTAATTCCTGCAACAATTCTTAACTCTATTTGAGAATAATCTGCCGCTAACAGAATATGATTTTTATCTCTTGGTATAAATGCTTTTCTTATTTCTCTTCCCTTCTCTGTACGAATAGGTATGTTTTGTAGATTAGGATTTACACTACTTAATCTTCCTGTAACTGCCACAGCTTGCGCATAGCTAGTATGTACACGATTATCTATAGGATGAATCAATTCTGGCAACGCATCTACGTAGGTATTCTTGAGTTTTGTCAATTCTCTGAATGCTAGAATATCATCGCAAATTTTGTGTTTTACTGCCAGCTTGGTAAGAATGTCTTCTCCAGTTGCATATTGCCCTGTCTTAGTTTTTTTTGCCTTGTCATCTAATTTTAATTTATCAAAAAGTACTTCTCCTAGTTGCTTTGGCGAAGCCAAATTAAAACGTACTCCTGCTTGATGATAAACGGATTCTTCTGCTTTTTTTGCTTCTACTTCCAACTCGCTAGAATATTTTTGTAAGAATTCTATATCTACATTGATTCCTTCAAACTCCATTGCAGTCAGCACTTTTACCAATGGATTTTCTACTTCATAAAAAACCTTCTCTACCGTTCTTTCTTTCATCAGTGGTTGTAGAACGTCTCTCAGTTGTAAAGTAATATCTGCATCTTCTACAGCATATTCTTTCGCTTCTTCTATTGCTACATCCCTCATATTTCCTTGGTTCTTCCCCTTCTTCCCTATGAGTTCTGTAATAGATACAGGCTGGTAACCGAGATACTTTGCACTCATCATATCCATACCTGCTTTACCATCTGGCTCTACTACATATTGCGCAAGCATTGTGTCAAAAGTTTCCCCTTTGATTTCTACATCGTACCATTTAAGCACCAACAAATCGTACTTTATATTTTGCCCAATCCATAGTTTTTTCTCATTAGCAAAAAGGGAGGCAAACTTTGCTAAAATGGCCTCCGTTGCTTTTCTGTCTTCTGGGCAGGGCACATAATATCCTTTACCTTTTTCTATACTAAAACTCAGACCCACAAGCTCTGCAAGGTTTGCATCTACATTGGTGGTTTCTGTATCAAAACAAATTTCTGCAGCTGCTTCTAGTGTTTCTAATAATTCTTTGATTGCTGATTCAGTATCTGCAAGAATATATTCGTGTGCTGTATTGGTTATGTTTTTATCGACAACCATTGCCGGCGCAGATTCTTCTTCGTTTGTTGTAACTGCTGTCGTAGTAGAGGTTGTAGCTCCTCCAAATAAATCCATTTGACCAGTAACTGCTTTCTCCGTTTTATTATCCGCCTTAGCAGATAATGCATTGTTATAATCTCCTAAAACTCTCGTAGCCAAAGTTTTAAATTCTAATTCTTCAAAAACCTCTCTCAATATTTCTTCATTCATCGGAGACAGTAAAAAATCTTCTTCGTGAAATTTTACTGGTACGTCAAGGATAATGGTGGCTAATTTTTTACTCATAATAGCCGCCTCTTTTCCGTTCTTCACCTTCTCCCCCATAGCCCCTTTTATCTTGTCTGCATTGTCTAGGATGTTTTCGAGTGTGCCAAATTCTTTTAGCAGTTTAGCTGCCGTTTTTTCTCCCACACCTTTTATGCCTGGAATGTTATCTACCGCATCGCCCATTAGCCCAAGCATATCTATCACTTGATCTACGTTCTCAATATCCCATTTTTCGCATATCTCTTTTGGGCCCATAATTTCAAATTTTCCACCTTGATAGCCCGGTTTGTAGATTTTAATATGCTCACTTACTAACTGACCATAATCTTTATCTGGCGTAACCATATACACTTCATAGCCTTCCTTTTCTGCCTGCTTTGCTAGGGCGCCAATGATATCATCAGCTTCGTAACCGTCTTTTTCTATGCAAGGGATATTGAAACCTTTAATAATTCGTTTGATATCTGGCACGGCCGATGAAATATCCTCTGGTGTTTCATCTCTATTAGCCTTATACTCTGGAAAGTGAATGTGGCGCTCTGTAGCAGCGTGGGTATCGAAACATACTGCAATATGGCTTGGAGATTGGTTTTTTATTAATTCAATGAGGGTATTGGTAAATCCAAATTGAGCATTGGTATTACGACCCGTGCTGGTTATTCTTGGGCTACGAATAAGTGCATAGTAGGCACGAAAAACTAGGGCATACGCATCTAGAAGGAAGAGTTTTTTTTGCATGAGCAAATGTAATACTTCACATTGGAAACAAGAATCTAAGTGTGCCTGTTACGAGATTGGTAACATTTGCCGAATCTCAAACAAATGAGCGGCAAAAGCGTTAAATTTGCAGTTAGAATTTTAAATATATACTAATATGATAAAGACAGGAAACCCCGTGATAAGCATTTATACAGAAATGACACCCAACCCAGAAACGATGAAGTTTGTGGCCAACAAACTATTATACCCTGGAAAAAGTATAGATTTTGCAGATGAGAAAAGTTCTGCTCCATCGCCACTGGCACAACAATTATTTACTTTCCCTTTTATAAAGTCCGTGTTTATAGCTAGTAATTTTATTACACTTACTAAGACCATTGATACGGACGATTGGCAAGATGTTATTCCTACCATCAAGCAGTTTCTTAAAGAATATCTTGAGGATAATAAGCCAGTTGTAAATGATGATGAGGTAGAAGTGATGAAGCAAGAAAGTAGCAACACGGTACACGCAGATGATGATGACGTTGTAAAAAGAATTAAAGAACTTTTAGAAAACTATGTAAAGCCAGCTGTAGAAATGGATGGCGGTGCTATACAATTTAAAAGCTATGATAATGGTACTGTAAATCTTGCTATGCAAGGTAGTTGCAGTGGTTGTCCTAGTAGTACTATTACACTAAAAGCGGGAATAGAAGGAATGATGAAGAGAATGATACCAGAAGTGAAGGAAGTGGTGGCTGAGGCAGAGTAGTATTTAGTACTTAGTTCGCCGCGGCGAATAGTACTTAGTTCGCCGCGGCGAATAGACAGGGCAAGAGCTTTTGTAAAGGATGTTTAAGTTTATTTTCAATGAATTTCTTCAGGTTTAAGTTTTTATAGGAATATTTCTGACTTACAAAAAAATCAATTTTTAGAAATGGGACTTCAAGTAATTCAAGATGATAGAGGTAATGCTACGGGAGTTTTCATTCCAATAAATGAGTGGAAACAATTGAAAGAAAAGCATAAAGATTTGGTGGAGCTGGAATATATTGAGCCAAGTAAGGAACAGATTTTGCATGAGATGAAGGAAGCAGTGGCTGAGCTTCAATTAATTGAAAAAGGAGAAGCAAAATCTCGTCCGGCTAAAGAGTTACTAGATGAGCTTTAAAATAGAAACGCTAACTATTTTTAATAAACAAGCCAAACGCCTAAGTAAGAAGTATCCCTCTCTCAAAAATGACTTAGCAATGTTATTTAAAAGTCTTGAAGATGATCCTACGCAGGGAAAAGCTCTTGGTAATAGCTTTTATAAATTACGCCTTGCAATTGGCTCAAAAAATAAGGGGAAAAGTGGTGGTGCAAGAATTATAACTTACGTAAAAATAACTGCGACTACTGTTTATCTAACATCGATTTATGACAAATCTGAGAAAAATAATTTTACAGATAAGGAGTTAGAAATAGTTTTTAAATTAATTCCCTAATAATACTTTTTGCCTTTTCTCCGACGTAGAAAAGGCAATTTTGTGTACAGACCTTTCTAAGAAATTTGCTTATCTTTCAACTATTCCCTGATGTATTTTATTTTCCTTATGGCGTTTTAGTCATTAGAAATACGTTTTTAATATTGAATGGAGCTTTTTAAGCAAAAAGCTCTTTAATCCTAATAACAGCGGATGAAAAATTTATTAGCTTTTTTTTGTTGTCTAAGTTTTTTTGGTTCGGTTGCTGCACAAGATTTGCCTAAGACCTACGCAATCGTGGTAGGTATTTCTGCCTATGAAAATACCAAAATACCAGCATTACAATTTGCCAATAGAGACGCAGAAAGTTTTTATAATTATTTACAGTCTAACGAAGGAGGTTCTGTGCCGTCGAATAACATAGAACTTTTGATTAATGAGAAAGCAACAACCGCTGCGGTCTACAATGCTGTATATAAATTAACTCAAGCTGCACAAAAGGCGGATAAGGTGTATTTCTATTTTTCTGGCCATGGCGATTTGGAGAACGTAACAATGTACAATAATGGCTTTTTAATTTGCTATAATAGTCCACCGGCAAATTATGTGAATATGGCTTTCAGTATTGATTACCTTAATCAAATAGCCAATACCCTTTCTGTGCAAACAGGCGCAGATGTTGTATTAATTACTGATGCCTGTCACTCTGGAAAGATTACAGCAGAAAGCCAAAAAAAAAATACGCTGCTTGCAGCTCAGCTTTTAAAAGCAGAAGACAAAGAGATGCGAATTGCTTCTTGCAAAGCAGATGAATTATCACAAGAAAATATATTGTGGGGTGGGGGTAGAGGTGTGTTCTCCTATTATTTATTAAAGGGAATGAAAGGTGCTGCAGATAAGAATGATGATGATAAGGTGAGCTCAGAAGAATTAAGAAATTACTTAAGCAATGCCTTAAAGGCTGACCCAATCCTAAGGCAGAATAATATTGTACAAACGCCAGTTGTAAGTGGAAAAAATGACTTCATAATTTCTACAACCACAAAGGAAGCCAAGCAGCAACTTAGAACGCAAGAAGAATTTGCACCGCCAATAATTGTAGGTACGTCAGCACCCGCTGCAACAAATGACCTGTCACAACAAGATAATCTAGATTTTTTTATAGCAGTCATTAAAAGTAAAGGTCTCGAAGGGGCAGTAAGGTATATCAAGAGCGATACTTTGGCGAGAGATGAAATGAGTGCAATATTTAATTATGTTGCTGCTTCTTTTATTCTAAGTGCCGATAGCGCAAATAAATTAAAGGTGACAATGGAAGTTGCCAACTCTGACCCCTATGAAGAAAAGCGATTAAAAGCTGCATTGGCAGCGGCGTTTGATGATAGAGGTCAGGAGATAGTGAACTTGTATTTAGCCGGCGATGAAGCGGAACTAGAGAAAAGGCGATACTACAATGCAGGAGAAAATAATTATGATGTATATGTTCAAATGTTTGAGGCCGCAATGAAGCTAACTCCAAAGGAAAATTTTTTTCGTAATATTCTTCAAGTAAAGTATCATTACTTTAAAGCAGTGGCGACAAGATTAAAAATACTAAGCTCTACTAATCAAAGTGCTTTGCTAGCTGAGGCATTTTCTGAGATAAACAAAGCTTTAGCCTTAGAAGAAAATGCGGCAAATATTTACAATGAGCTGGGTAATCTTTTTCAGTACAAAGGAGACTTAAAAAAAGCTGCGCAGAATTTTGAAAAAGCAGCAGCGTTATCTCCTAGTTGGAGTGTGCCGCAAGCAAATCTTGCCCTTATTTATACTATACAAAAGCAGTTGCCTTTGGCAAAAGCTAAGTTGGGAATGGCAGATAGTTTATGTGTAGGATGCTATCAGAATATCGTAGTAAGGGGTATCTTAGAAGAAGAGGAAAGAAAATACTTATTTGCCTTAGATGATTTTAGACAGGCGATAAAAATGAATGAACGCCATTTTTTACCATTTGAAAAACTAGGTAATATATACCTCAATACTGCCGATTATGCCTTGGCGGACTCTTTTTATTTCGAATCAGTTCAAAGACAAAAAGGATTAAATTTTGATGGAAAGCCCTTGAGGTTTTACACGAGCATTGTATTGTCTCCTGGAATAGAAGAAGGGTTTTGTGCAATAGATTCTAATAAGGCATTTAAAGAGAAAAATGTAAGTGCGATTTTTGGGCTAGGCATTCAAGGCTATTCTTCGCAGGAAAATGCAATTCGTTTTTTTAAAATGGTTTTGTCGATTGATGCAAAGCACCCTTTGTCAGCATACTATTTGGGTAAAATTGCTTTCAAAAATAGGGAATGGGAAAAAGCTGAAGTTTTATTTTCCTTGGCAAAGAAAAATTGGATGAATAGGGGTGCCTTTACTCAATATATGGCAGTACAGAAATTTGAATTCAAATTGGATACTTGCATTCTTAAGCTCAATTGGGATGCCTATTTCACTTTAGATAAGGTAGATTATTACCTCGGAAATATATATGCTAAGAGAGGCTACAACCTCCAAGCAATAAATATTTATACATCTATGAATGGCTACCTTCCGGGGAATTTTATTCCTAGAAAGCTATTGGTAAATATATTGGAGAAGGAAGGTAGGTTTTTAGAAGCCGAGCAAGTTTGGATTGCTTTTAAAGAAGAACAAGGAGCGCAGGCAATGGATGAACTTAAAGTGTTTTATGAAAAACGAATTGAAGAATTTCCGCAGCAAAAAACATGGGTGCAGAAGTTAGCTAATATGTTGTATGATATGGCAAGCAGGCCAGCACAAAGAATGTTTCTAGATACCATAGTTTATTTTCCTACTCAGAGGAAGGAGATTTTTATTGATGTGAAATTTAGAGTAGAAATTTTAGATAAAAATGGAGAAAGTTTTTCCTTAACAAACGTAGAAAAGTTAGAAGGTAGATTGAGAAAATTGAACGATGAGGATTTGAAAGGTTCGGAAGTATATTTAGAAGAAACGGGTGATACTATTCAATTTCCAAAGCCTATTTTAACTCCGAGAAGCGACGCCATTCATTATTTGAAAATAGCTTCAGCGCTACCTGAGGCGCAGAATACAAAAGCAGATTACACATTTAAGATTGCTCATGTATATGAATGGGCTGGCTCAGTACCACAGGCGTTCCCATATTATGAAAAAGGCTATAAAATATGGCCTCAAAATACCAATTATGTGAGCTCCTACATAAAAGCAGCTGACCAATTATATAAATATCAATCATCTTATGCGGCATTAAAAAGTCTTGATAGCGTTAGTAAATTACAATTCAAGCAACGGTTATTATTAGCTAAATATGCTATCCTCAACTCGGACTTTGAAAAGGCTACTGCTCTCCTTTCCAAAGCTGCAGATGACTTGCCTATAGAAGATACTAGCATTACTTTATTAAATGCAACGAAAGCAAAGCTGTCGGGCAACGATAAAACTTATCTAGTGCAACTGCAGAAATTTGGTTCATCTTATCTAGTAAGCAACCCGATAATTGATTATAGTATGGCAGCTGCTTATGCAAGGCTTGATAAAAAGACAGAAGCTATTAATTTTCTGAAACTAGCAATAGACAACGGATTCAATTTGAAATATGTTTTAGATAAGGATGAATCTTGGAAAAAGATGAGGTCGTCCAATGTATTTAAAGTCGTAATCGACGGCGTAGTTTGGAAAGCTTACGCTCCAATAGATTACTAATTATTTCACATAAAAAATCGGAGCTTGATTACAAATATTTTCTCTCACGTAAGGCTTCTCACAATAGGTACGACTGGCCTTATAGCTAGTTTGTCCTTTTGCAGTTGTAAGTATTCCTTGCCAAGTGGGAAGGGTTTTGAAAACACTCATATTGCTATTAAGTGATCCTAAAAGGAAAAAAGTAAAGAAGCCTCCATAATTGTCGTTTGAAGTAGCTTTTTGATCTGCATCTGCAGCAGTTGCTAAGATTGACATTGGCACAGGGTTTAAGAACAGATTTTTGGCATTGGTAAAACTCCAATTGGTCCCAATTGATTTTGTACCTGGGAGTGCTGTTCCTACTGCATTTGTAGCATCTACAATAGTGTTACAGCAATCACTAAAAACTAAATTTAATCTAGCCTTTTTACTAGTTATCATT
>JBBRHK010000106.1:0-8467 GCA_038222815.1 Chitinophagales bacterium | reverse complement strand
GTATAAATATTAAAAACCCTCCCTTGTGTGGGAGGGTTTTTAATGTTGTTTTAGTGCGGATAATAGGGGTCGAACCTACATGCCTTGCGGCGCTAGATCCTAAGTCTAGTGCGTCTGCCAATTTCGCCATATCCGCAGCTTTTTTAGAAAGAACAAAGTAAAAAACCCTATCCATTCATAAATTGGGTGGCAAAAATAGGTATTTTTCACACAGTTTCACTTAATCTTCAAACTTTTATTTTTTTATGCTACCAGAGGAATGAGACTTTATATCTCAATAGGTTCATAACAGGTTATTTAGATAAATTTATTCACTTTTCCTTTGACATAAAGCGAATCAGGAAACTGAAATAATAGGCTGGCTTTTTTCAAGGCCAGCCTACTTTATTTTAATCAACTTAATTTGACTTCTTCCCACCTTTTAGCAGAGCCACTAATATAAGCACAAACACAGCCCCTCCTACAACCCACATCCAAGGTTGTGTATACCAAGTATTGCTACTTTCAGTTACTTTTAGGTCTACGTCAACACCTTTTTCTTGGGCAAAGGTTAACATAGATACGATAATACCTGTCAATAATAGACCTAGTTTTTTAATACTGTTGTTTAATACTTTCATAATGGTTGTTTTTTATGTTTAAATGTTTATTTCATAAATGTTAAATCCAATTCAGTGCCAAGTTTTATAACTTTCCCCAAATACATCTTATTTATTACCGCCTAAAACTGAATTTTAAATGCTAATAAAGCATAAATTCGTATTGTATGGCAGAACAGGCGCAAGTAAATATTCCCACTTATAATTTGGATGCAGAGGCAGAGAAAAAGATGATTCTTCGCCAGTATCGTAGTCTATTGAGTGATCTCAAGACAGTGATAAAACCCGGAGATAAATTGATTCTCCGATCTGCTTTTGAGATGAGCGTAGAAGCTCATAAAACAATGCGTCGTAAAACAGGGGAGCCCTATATTATGCATCCTATTGCTGTAGCTAGAATTTGTGTAAATGAAATAGGGCTCGGTGTAAGAAGTACTGTATGTGCATTACTACACGATACTGTAGAAGACACAGATATTACACTAGAGGATATTAAGCGGGAGTTTGGTTCTGAGATAGCTCAAATTGTAGATGGGCTTACTAAGATTAGTACTGTGATGGATTCTAGCAGTTCTCAACAAGCTGATAATTTTAAAAAAATCCTGCTCACGCTTACAAATGATCCTCGAGTAATTTTAATAAAACTTGCAGATAGGCTGCACAATATGCGTACGCTTGATGGTATGAAGCGGGAGAAGCAATTAAAGATTGCATCAGAAACAGTGTATGTATACGCTCCATTGGCCCACAGAATGGGACTGTATAATATAAAGACAGAGATGGAGGATTTGTCAATGAAATATATGGAGCCAGATAGCTACAAATTCATTGCGCAAAAACTATCTAATACAAAGCGAGATCGTACTCGCTACATCAATGATTTTATAAAGCCGATAAAAGATAGATTAAGTCTTACAGGGTTAAATTTTGAAATTTACGGCCGACCAAAATCTATTTACTCCATTTGGAATAAAATAAAAACAAAAGGCGTTGCTTTTGAGGAGGTCTATGATTTATTTGCCATTCGGATTTTGGTAGATTCGCCAGCTGCAAAAGAAAAAGAAGATTGCTGGAAGGTATATAGCATTATTACGGATGCCTACAATCCTTCTACAGAGCGGCTTAGAGACTGGCTGAGCAATCCTAAAAGTAATGGCTATGAAGCATTACATACCACGGTAATGGGGCCAAAAGGTAAATGGGTAGAGGTGCAAATACGCACCACTAGGATGAATGATATAGCAGAGAAAGGACTTGCCGCACATTGGAAATATAAAGAAGGTGGGGGAGGAGAAAATCGTTTTGATAAATGGTTTGAGCAAATAAGAGAATCGCTTGCAGGCAATGAAAGTAATTCCTTAGACTTTCTTCAAGATTTTAAGTCTTCTTTTCTTACAGAGGAAATTTATGTGTACACACCTAAAGGTGATATAAGAATGTTGCCTGTGGGTGCAAGTGCACTCGACTTTGCCTTTAGTGTGCATACGGTTGTAGGAAGTAAATGTATAGGTGCAAAGGTAAATCATAAGCTTGTGCCTATTGGGCATAAATTAAAAAATGGCGATCAAATTGAAATCCTTACCAGTGCTAAGCAAAAGCCAAACTTAGAATGGTTAAAATATGTAGTGACCAGCAAAGCAAAATCCAAAATAAAGGATACACTTAAGGATGAAAAACGTGCCATTGCAGAGGAAGGGAAATACATTGTAAGTAGAAAACTTGATGGAATGAAATTGCCTGCATCCCCGGGTAATTTAGATGAGCTGAGCAACTTTTATAAATATATGAGCACGCTAGATTTTCTATTCGACGTAGCACAAAAGAAAATAGATTTAAAAGAACTCAAAGATTTTAGTGCACACGGCGATAAGCTCATGATCCCAAAGCCAGAGGAAAAACCAAAAGAGGAGAAGCCTGCTTATGACCCTGATTATAAGGCTAAGAAAAAAGCAGAGAACGAACTAATTATTTTTGGAGAGGACAGTGATAAAATAATGTACACCCTTGCAGCTTGCTGTAAACCTATACCAGGAGATGATGTATTTGGTTTTGTAACTACAGGTGAGGGACTTAAAATTCATAGAACGAATTGCCCTAATGCTACCAGACTAATGGCAAATTATGGTCACAGAATTGTGAAGACAAAGTGGGCAAAGAACAAAGAGATTTCGTTCCTTACTGGTCTTAAAATTATAGGTCTAGACGATGTTGGAGTCATTCATAAAATTACTAATCTCATAAGCGGAGAGTTGAAAGTAAACATCAGTGCAATGACCATTGAAGCTAAGGAAGGCGTTTTTGAAGGCAATGTGAAGATGTTCGTGCATGACAAAGATGAATTAGACGATGTAGTGGAGGAATTGGTAAAACTAGAGGGAATAGTAAGTGTAGATAGGTATGATATTGAGTAATGTAAACACTAGTTTATTAATATTAAGAAAAATAAAATGGCAACCCTTAGAAAGGTTGCCATTTTTTTGATTTGATCTAGAAGACTATTAGGAAATCTTCACAGGAAAAATTACTTGTATATCTGTGTCAGATTTTGGGTCAGATGCATTATCTGCTTCTAGTTTATTGGGAGGGTTATTGGCATAATGTCTTAAAATTACAATGATGCTTCCTGTACCCGTTGTAGTAGTTGTCCAAGTGCTTTTTATGCCTAATGACACGCCATTAATATCTCTATCTAAATTGCCTATTGTAACATTTGCAGAAGGTAAAAAGTAAAATCTGTGCGCTTCACTTTCATTTTTTACTTCTAAAGTAATATCATCAACGGGGCTAGCAGTTTTGTTAAGTAACTGCACTTCCACATTGTAAATTTTGTTAGCGTCAAGTCTAATGCTGTCAAGGCTTGGCGCTATACCACCTGGCCCGTCTGGATCGTCAAAAGTGAAGCTAGTACTAGCCCCGCCTGTAGAGGGAGTAAATTTCAAAATCATTGTAGTGATTAATTCTTCATCATTGTCTTCTTGAATTTCTGTTTTCTTGCAGCTGGTCATCGCTACTGTAAAAATTGTAAATGCTAATAAGGCTAATCTAAATTTCATAATAATTGTTTTTATTTTTTTATAAATTAATTGTTGCTTTGAGTGTTACATTTCTTCCCATTTCATCTGTATAATATCGGAAGCTGTTGAGATATTCTCTATAGCTAGTATTTAGCAGATTTCTTATACTTGCAGCAAGAACGATTGGCTTCTTTGCCAAATTAATTTTGGTACTTGCTTCCATATCTAAAAGTGTGTACCCTGGTGGGGGATCTTTGTAATCTGTTCTTCCGTTTTTAGGATCTGGCACCCTAGTCTGTCTGAGCACATTGCTCATCTCTATGCTAATGCTAGATTCTTTTAGGCTCTTACCATCCCTAAAATCCCAAGCAAATTGGTTGGTAAATCTTTGCGAAGGAATATTGATTAGCCAATCGTTTATACTTTTATTTCTAGCAAAAATGAGCGCAGTTTTATTAGTCCAAGTTAGATGGCTGGGAATTAATTTCCACTGAAAGGAGTGATCTATTCCCGTAAGCTGTGCATCTGTAGATGTATATTCTATCAAAGGGAAAGCGCCTGCAATAGTAAGCACAGGTGCATCTGGCCTAGGTTGCTCGTAGATAAAATCATTTATGTTGTTGTTGTAAAAAAGTAAGTCTGACTCAAACGTTTTTGCATCATTTTTATAGGAAAGGCCCAAAGAAATATTGGTGCTTTTCTCTGGAACAAGAGTAATGTTACCTCGCTCGTATGTAGCTGTGCCATGGTGTATGCCATCGCTTAGGAGCTCATTTACATAAGGTGCTCTTTGAGATAAACTAATACCCAGATTTGTCTTCCAATTTTGTGAAATATCTCTGGCTATATTTCCAGAAGCTGCAATAGTTTTGAAGTTAAAAATGTTACTAATGGTATCCCCACTGGAGCGTATTCTTCTAGTGTCTATATTTTTAAAATCAGCTCTCACACCAGCTTGTACTTGCCATTTGTGTTTCTGCCACTTCTCTATTATAAATGCGCCTGCAGTATTGGCATCATAATTTGGGATAAAATACCTGCCTCGGTAGCTATTGTTTTGTTGCATAAAACTCAACCCAGCAGAACCAGTAATATTGCCCACTTTTGGATGCTCGTATATCAAATCTTCTGATAGGGTGTTGATGACCAAATTGATTTGCGGCTTTGTATTATCTGAACGGCGTACAATGTCAAACTCGCTTCTGTCATTATTCTGAAAAGCGACTTGCAGGGTAAGTTTATGTTTTTCTATTTTTAGACTTGTGGTAGATTTTACAATTTGATGAAGTACTTCTTGTCTTGGTCTTCCTATTTTATAGCTACTGTTGTTTAAATAAATATTGTCTGGTTTGTCAGATGCTATAGCGTCTAATAAGTCGGTGAGATTACCAATATGCGACCCAGTAAAAATGCCCAGCTTAGAAGTGAAATAACTATAAAACAATTCTGACTCTATATTCTTTTTGCGAAGCGCCGTAGTTACAGAAAAGTTTACTTCGTCTGCTGCTGTATTATTGAGGCTATAGTTGGGCGTACGCACATCTGCACTGCGTTTTATAGTAGATTGTAACCTGTACGTAAAGCCAGGTAAGGACTTGAATTGTTGCTCAAAACTACCAGAGAGAATTTGTTGCTTATTGTTCGTGCCATACAATGCATTAAGTTCGCCACTTGCGCCGGGAGTTGTCCGCATTTTTTTAGGTTCCACAAGTACCACTCCGCCAATGGCATCAGAACCATATTTTAATTCATCTACTCCTTTTATCACGGAGAGTTTGCCTGCAATAAATGGATCTATTTCAGGTGCGTGTTCATTGCCCCATTGTTGCCCCTCTTGCTTTACTCCATTATTTATGGTAATAACTCTTGTGCTATGTAAGCCATGTAAGATTGGTTTTGCAATGGTAGAGCCAGTTTGCAAAATAGTTACACCATTTAGTTTGCTCAAGGCCTCAGAAATATTTAGTCCTTTTGACTCATTTAACTCTTTGGTACTAAGTTGCTTTGCAAATCCTGTATTGGCGATTTTTCTTTGCCCTTCTACCACTACATCTCCGAGTGTTTGTCTAGCGTGTGGCATTGTAATATCAAGGTGAAGTTTATTTTTAAAATTTGCTTCTGTTGTATAATTATCACAACTAATGTGAGTGACAATTATTTTTAACTGTCCGTCACAAATACCTACAAATTTAAAATCACCTTTGTCGTCAGTAACTTGAGTAAGTCCTAGCGAAGGGATAGAAACTGATGCGCCAGCAAGTTTTTGTTTGGTATCTGCATCTACTACGTGACCAGTAATGGTGCCGTCGCAGGTTTGCGAAAATGCTTGTGCTGCTATAAAGCATAACACAAGATTGAAAATTATCTTTTTCAAAAATGGAAATTTTGCGTAAAAAATCTAGCTAAAAGCTATCGTTTGATTTTATTAGGCAATTGCAGGAGGACCACGAAGTGGTTTCGATAGAATAGGAGAGGAATGTGAATCTTGAAGTAATGCCGTAGCATAGTCAATATAAAAACTATTCGGCTTTAAAATGTTATACGCATACTCCGGAAGGCCAGGCTCTGTGCATACTTGGTCTTGAAGCTGACAGTGAACAGTATTTTTACTTACTGTTTCTTTACTATCGGTTTTCTGCACTACAAAAAGATCAGTATGGTTTGCAGCAATATTGTGCAGCACCATTCTCGGCATTATACTCAAGAGGTAAAATGCGAGAAGAAAACCGCTGAGAATTTGTGATATGTGTTTTTTGTAATTCAAATATTTGTTTCGTTTTTGAAACGATGTTGCAAATTAATGATTTTAATTCGAACTACAAATTATAGGGTTGAATAATATTGATGATGAAAGCATTATGAAAGATATAGCTGGTTGCAACTATAATTCTAGTTTCTCTCATTATTTTTTATCCAAAACAAAACTTCCTCTACAATATCTTTGCCCTATGACCACCACCACCTTCAGCTACGAAAAAAGTAAAGTTATACAAGCCTTGCGCTATCATTTTATAAGCCGACCAGAAATAAAATTTATGATTGTGCTAGTGAATATTTTTGCACTTGGATCTGCGGCTTTGTATTATTTTAAGATGATACAACCAATGGCATTCTTGGTAAGTTCTATGCTTTGGTTTTTTCTGATGCTGGTATTTTGGTATTTTTTACCAATGGGTATTTACAGAAAAGAAAAAACGTTTAAAGATAGCTTTAAGGCCAATTTTTCGGACGAGGAATTTGGTATTGAAAATGACAGAGGGAGCAGAAGCTGGGATTGGAACAAATTTTCATCTTGGACAGAATCACCACATTTCTTTCATCTTTATTTTAATTCGAGATCATTTTTTATTATTCCTAAGGAATCTTTTGTAGAAGACGATGAGCACATTTGCAGAAGGTTATTAAAAGAAAAAATTAAATAGAGTTATCAGCTGTATGTAGAGCTATCGTGCAAGTTTTTTTCCATAATATGGTGGGCTAGGCCCACTTCTTCAAATACATTTCCAGTAACTACGTAATCCATTTTTTCATAAAATCCTTGTGCGGAGTCCCTAGCATGCATAATGATTTTCAAGTATCCCTTATCTAGAGCAAGTTTCTCCGCAAACAACATTATTGACTCACCAATTCCTTTTCCTTGGCACTTAGGATGCACCGCCATTTGCCGGAGTCGTAAAGATTTATCTCCTACATCTGTTAAGACGCAGCACCCTAAGACTTCGTCGTCATCTACATTGGCAATGAGAATATCTCCTGCTTCTGCGGCTAACTGAGCTTCATCAAAACTTAGTCCTAGAGGTTTTCTAAGTACATCGTAACGCAATGCTACAGATGCTTTATACAATGCAGAGTTATGGTCTATTTGTTTTAATGCCATCGGAGGAGGTACTGCTTTTTGTAAATTAAATTAAATGTCAAAACTCAAAATGTTACAGAGTGGAAAAATTACGTCAAAAATTTAATATTTCATCTATTTATATCTTTTGAGGTAAAATCTTTAATAAAGCGTTCTTTTGTTTGTAATTAAGGTAAAAAGTATATTTTTGCCCCCAAGACAAACTAAACAAAAAATACTATGTCAGAAATTGCATCAAAAGTAAAAAAAATCATCGTTGATAAACTAGGAGTTGACGAAGCAGAAGTAACCCCTGAAGCTTCTTTTACCAACGACCTTGGCGCCGACAGTTTAGATACTGTGGAGCTTATTATGGAATTTGAAAAAGAATTCAACATCTCTATTCCTGATGAGCAGGCAGAAACCATCACAACTGTTGGTCAAGCTGTGACTTATCTAGAGGAGCACGCAAAATAATTTTTTATCCTTTATTAATTATCACAGGCAAATTATATGTCCTTAAAGAGAGTTGTAGTTACTGGCTTAGGCGCAATCACACCCATTGGCAAAACGGTTCAAGAATATTGGGCCAATTTAGAAGCGGGTGTAAGTGGCTGCGATACTATTAAGCAATTTGACGCTTCAAAATTTAAGACTCAATTTGCCTGTGAAATAAAGGACTTCGATGCTACCACTTATTTTGATAGGAAGGAAGCTAGAAAAATGGATCGTTACTGCCAGCTTGCTCTTGTAGCATCTGATGAAGCGGTAAAGGATGCAGGAATTTCTGCAGAAAATGTTGACCAAGATCGTGTGGGTGTAATTTTCGGAAGCGGTATTGGCGGTCTTATTACTTTTCAAGAAGAAGTAACAGCCTATGCTCTTGGGGATGGTACACCTCGTTTTAATCCTTTCTTTATTCCTAAAATGATTTTAGATATTGCCGCAGGGCAAATATCCATGCGT
Source organism: Chitinophagales bacterium (assembly GCA_038222815.1). Classification (GTDB taxonomy): domain Bacteria; phylum Bacteroidota; class Bacteroidia; order Chitinophagales; family Chitinophagaceae; genus Ferruginibacter. The sequence goes on along the minus strand of JBBRHK010000106.1, from coordinate 53 downwards.
CATGGTTTCAGAGGTGCTAATTACGCTGTTGTCAGTGCATGTGCATCTAGTAC
>JBBRHK010000105.1:0-8496 GCA_038222815.1 Chitinophagales bacterium | reverse complement strand
ACTCAGAAGATAACTCTGTAAGCACTTCATTCTTACTTAGCGTGCTAAATGATAAAGCAGATACAAACTCTGTAGCAGCTTTTGTCATCACTACTTTTACTTCTGCACCGCTACTTACTAGTAGCCTAGTAAGCAGTAATGCTTTAAAAGCAGCGATGCTACCTGTTACAGCCAATAAAATTTTCTTTCCTCGTAACATAAAAAAACGGCAACTAATAGTTACCGTTAAAATTAATTTATTACTTGCAATAAATGCGTTAAAGATTTCCTTGCCTTAGCTAAAAATATCCTCGTCATTTTTTCTGAAATATACTTTATCATCTAAGAATTCTGCAGTGGCTAGCAATGCAGGGTTAGGCATACGCTCGTAGGCTTTAGATATTTCTATTTGCTCTTTGTTTTCATGCACTTCTTCTAAAGTATCTGTATGGCTAGCAAACTCTTCTAGCTTGCTATGTAGCTCTTCCTTTACAGAAATATTTATCTGATTTGCACGCTTTGCTATGATTGTAATAGACTCATACAAATTTCCTGTCTTTTCTTTAAGATCAGCTAATTTCTTTGGTTCTACCACACTGCTCGTGCTAGAGCTTAACTGACGACGTAACTTGCTCATTGTTTATTGCTTTTATTTGTGAAAGACTTAAATTATTATATTGTTCTGCATCCTTTAACAGCTTACTGTCAGGATACCTATCCAGAAAATCGTTATAAGAACGTAGCACTACTTCATATCGCTCCACCTGTTTGTCTATAGCACTCAACTTTGCAAACTTATAGTTTGACTTTACTACCATATTAAAATACTCATCACCACTGTTCGACTCTGGGTAATTGTTAGTAATATCAGCGAAGGCTATTGCTGCTGCTCTAAAATGACCTATATCATAAAAAAGTTTTGCTGCTCGGTAATCCTTCTGCTCTAGTTTAGCTCTGCATAAATCTATAGCTTCTGCAGCCATTGGAATCCTGCTACTGTTAGGATGCTGACTGATAAAAGTTTGAAGCTGATTCATAGCCTTCAAAGTATTCGTTTGCTCTAATTCTATTCTTGGACTTTGCTTAAAATAGCTGTATGCACGTTGAAAATCTACTTCCTCTGCGTACTTACTATTGGGAAATGTTTCTAGGAATCCTTTGAAAAAATTCTGAGCTTCTGGATACATTTGAAGAAGGTAATACGTATTAGCCCATTTGTAGTATAATTCCTCAAATTTATCTGACCCTTTATAGGCTGGAAAAAGAGCTTCGTATAGAGTTTGAGCCTTTCTATATTTCTTAGTTGCATAGAACTCGTCTGCCTTAGTAAGCTTGTAATTAATATCCTTACTTTTCTCTATCTTACTAAACTTGCTGCAGGCTACCAATAGCATTGAGCATAATAATAAAAGACCAAGGGAACGAAGTATTTTCATAAAGTGTTGCAAAATTAAATTATTTATCCCAAATATGAGATAAAAATAATTACTAGGCAGTACAGTTCAAGTTAAGAATTACACAAATAGTATTATCTCGCCAAATGCAATGATTAAAAGAAGATTCTAACCCTGCTTTATTTCCCCCCAAGCCACAAAGAAAAATCCTATCATAGCAACAATGTATCTGAATATCAAGTAACTAGTTTATTGATCAATGCCGTGGTAACCCAATTACACTAATCAAAATTTTAATTTATGAACCTATCGTATTCATTCGGCTAGGTATATAAAAGAAACGTATAAACCCTATAAAATAGAGAACTAATCTCTTTATATGTGAGAAATGGGAAAATAGACATTGATTTTACTATGACTAGTCAAAGTAAATTTTACTTATCAAAGTCTACTTCAAAGAAATTTATTGACAAGTCAGTTGAACAAAGAAACAGTTCATTGATAGCTAAAAAAATTGATAATCAAACCGAACTACAGTTATAAATGAAAAGCCCTCCTTATAAAAGGAGGGCTTTAATCATTGAGCAAAAAGTGGAATATACATATATTAGTTAGACCTTACGTCTACTGTATTCTTATCTCCACCACCAACTTGACAGTCAGTAGTTATTCTTCCGGCACTTATTCCTTGAGAAGTTACAAGGTAATTTTGTACAGCTTCCAATCTAGCTCTACAAGCAGCCTGAGACGACTTGCTAGCTTCTGGATATCCTACAACTATAATGTTACAGTTAGGATTAGCTTTCATACGTGAAGCAATAGTAGCCAATTGAGCTCTAGCATCGCTACTCAAAGTAGAACCAGAGAAACTAAGACTAGGATAATCAGTAGGACAAGTCGCTACTGGACCAACTGGGTTCTTGCAACACTCAGGATCTGGGCATTTACCAACACCATCAGCATCTACTGGTTGACACTCTGTAGGAGTAATCAATTGCTTATCCTTACAATCTGGAACACCATCACCATCAGTATCTTTAGTTACACCGTGTGTATCAACTGGGCAACCAGCTGGAGTGTTTGGCTCACGATCCAATTGATCGATAACACCGTCACCATCTGAATCATCCAATACAGGCTTAGGTAAAAGCATATGCTTTGGATTGTTTAACTCGTTGTAAGCATAATCCAAAGGATTCAACCACCATAATGGCTCAACAGACTTAGCTCCTAAGTTGAAGTTAAGACCTAGAGATAGCATATTGTAAGAATCGAAGTCACGAGTTAAAACTGCATCACCGCGAGCTTGCTCTTGCCATCTTTGACCATCTAACAAATCGTCTTTTACTAATGTGAAACGATCTTCTAGAGCAAGATTTATTCTCTTACCAAGACGGAAAGCAATACCTGCTAGTACAGTACCAGAAGGCTTAAATGTCTTACCACCTATTAATGGACGGCGAGTACCTTGACGTTCAGCAAGTGATTCGTATGTATCATCCATACCATCTTTTAGAGCTTTACGTGTATCTTTTCTGTTTTCATACAATCCATTAGCGCTGTTAGAAGCTACAGTTGCAAATAAAGCAGTGTAAGGATTACCATTAGCATCAAGAGCATTTACTTTAGTTTCGTAGATAGTACCACCGATACCAGCACCAGCATAGACAACCATTCCTGTCTTAGACTTATGGAAGCGAAGGTTATTTAGTGTGAAAATACCTTGAATACCTAAATCTTGAATATTTGTTTTGTAGTTGTAATACACAGTCTCAGCATTTGGCGCCAATGCACCTCCTTGACCAAAACGAGCCTCTACAAGACCATTGTTATTTCTTTGAACCGAACCGTAACGATTCCAAGCTGGATTCTTAGAAAAATTCTCCGAACCAACCCAATTCTGTCCTTTTGCATTAGCATACATATATTGTAATCTCAAAGAGAAAATATATCCGAATGCTTTACGGAGGTGAACTGCTGCACCAAATGCAGGTACTTTAGTAGCCACATCACCAGAAATTGTAGGAACGCCTACTGCAATACCAACTTCGAGCATATTTCTAGGCTTAGCTGGGAAGCTGTAAGTGTTGTTCCAGAACTCATTCTGCTGAGGCATATTTTTACCCGAAATTACAGAGGAGTCGTACACATCGTAGCCCCCGGTTGTTTGCGCTGCTGCTCCCAATGACAAGAGCATACAAAGCGTTGTTAAAATTTTAAACTTTTTGCTTAACATAACTTAATGATTGATTAATTACTGTTTGTATATTTAATGATTATTCTGCAAATGTAAGTTTCCTGTGTAATTAAACAAATTTTTTTTACCGAAATCTTTGATTTAATTAATGTTACGTCAAATACACTTTCGTTGTTCTAGGTTATTTTTTTAAGCAAAACGCTGCATTATTGCCGAAAAAAAGCAGAAATTGCAACCATCACCGTGTTAGTGCGGAGAAAAATATTTGAATGAAAGATATCAAGCAATCAATTGAGCAAGAACTTAGGATTTTTGAAAAAAAATTTGAAATTGCTGTAAAAGCAGATAATGCAGCCTTAAATCAGGTTTTAAAATACGTAATAAAGAGAAAAGGAAAGCAGCTACGACCGATGTTCGTCTTCCTTTGTGCCAAGCTATTTGGGCCAGTGAATGAGAGTTCTTACAGGGCAGCGGCTTTAGTGGAAATGCTTCATACTGCGACACTTGTACATGACGATGTGGTAGATGAAGCCTATGAACGAAGAGGCTTTTTCTCCATCAATGCTTTGTGGAAGAATAAAATTGCAGTTCTCGTGGGAGATTTCCTGTTATCAAAGGGATTAATTTTAGCTACAGAACATGAAGAATACCTCCAACTACAGTTAATGAGTGAAGCTGTGCGTAAGATGAGCGAAGGTGAATTGCTTCAACTTCAGAAATCAAGACACCTAAATCTTGATGAATCGATCTATTTTGAAATAATTAAAAACAAAACAGCTTCTCTTCTTGCATCTGCTTGCGCCATTGGTGCCAGTAGTACTAGTAGCAATAAAGAAGACATTGACAATATGAAACAGTTTGGCGAATGGACAGGAATTGCCTTCCAAATTAAAGATGATTTATTTGATTATAAAATGCAGTATGCTGGCAAGCCTAGCGGTAACGATATTCAAGAAAAGAAAGTTACACTACCATTGATTTATGCTTTAAATAATTGCAGCAAAGAGCAAAAAAAATCAATGATTTATATTTTAAAAAATCAAAATAAAGACAAAGTAAAAGTAAAGCAAATAATAAATGAAGTAATAGAACTTGGAGGCGTAACCTATGCAGAAAAAGTGATGCAAGAGTATAGTGATAAAGCCATCAATTTGTTAAGAACATTTCCCGCATCAGACACAAGAAATGGCTTAGAGAAACTAGTTCGTTACACTACAGAAAGAATTTATTAATTTGGAAAAGAAATGGATCATATCATCCGCTGAAGAATCAAAAACTGTTGCGCTTCAAAAAGCTCTAGGAGTAAGTAAGACCATTTGTGAAATACTAGTACAAAGAGGTATAGAAGACTACAAAGCAGCTAAAAAATATTTCAGACCAAACCTAGATGAACTGCATTCGCCTTGGCTAATGAAAGGAATGAAAGAGGCTGTAAGGAGAATAGAAATTGCACTTGAACGTAAAGAAAAAATTCTAATTTTTGGCGACTACGATGTAGATGGCACTACGGCAGTATCACTTGTGTATGCAGCTCTTTGCGAAGTGTTTCCTAAAGAATCATTAGACTACTATATTCCACATCGCTATAGGGAAGGCTATGGGCTAAGTAAAGCAGGAATTGACTTTGCCATTACCAGTCATTTTTCTTTAATTATTTGCTTAGACTGCGGCATAAAATCCGTAGACCTTGTAGATTATGCCAACGAAAATAAAATTGACATTATTATTTGCGACCATCATTTGCCAGGCAATATTTTGCCCAATGCGGTAGCTATACTAAATGCCAAACAAACAGATTGTGGTTATCCTTACAAAGAATTATGCGGTTGTGGAGTCGGATTTAAATTGATGACCGCATTATATGAACGACTAAAAATTGACGTCACTAAACTTCGTAAATACTATTGCTTATTAGCCACAGCCATTGCAGCAGACATTGTACCTATGACTGGCGAGAATAGGATACTAGCCTACTATGGCGTACTTCAAATAAATACAAAAACGCCTGCAAGTATTGCTGCATTGCTTAAACTAGCTGCGACAAGTACACCACTCACCATATCTACTTTAGTATTTGTATTAGCCCCAAGAATAAACGCAGCTGGTAGAATGGACGATGCGAGGAAAGTAATTGACTTGCTGATAGAAGAAGATGAAGAAAAAGCCTTAGAGCTAGCCGGGCATTTACATAGCGACAATACGGAACGAAAAGAGGTGGACAAATCAATCACCGAAGAAGCAAGAGCGCTAGTTCTAAATGACCCAACACACCTGCAAAAAAAATCCAATGTACTTTTTAAAGATAGCTGGCATAAGGGCGTAGTAGGCATTGTAGCAAGTAGGGTTATCGAAAGTTACTATAAACCTACAGTAGTACTTACGCTAAGTAATGGGCTTATCACAGGCAGCGCAAGAAGCATTGAAGGTTTCAATTTGTATGAAGCCATTTATAGCTGCAGGGAACACCTCACAGCTTATGGCGGCCATTTTGCAGCAGCAGGATTAAGTTTGCTACCAGAAAAGCTTTCTGATTTTGCACAGGCCTTTGAAGATGCTGTATCGTCTACTATTACGGAAGATGCACTAATACCTAAATTGAAAATAAATGCAGAAATAAATCTAGAACAAATAACGCCAGAGTTTTATAATATCATCAAACAAATGGAACCGTTTGGCCCAGAAAATATGCGACCTGTTTTTATTGCAAAAAATATTCAAGACAATGGCTACTCTAAAGTGGCAAAAGAGCAACACATAAAATTTGTAGTAACAAATGAAAAAGCTACCGTTACCGGTATTGGGTTTAATATGAGTGAGAAATTTTCATTATTAAGAAACCCAGTAGATATCGTATTTACACTGGATGAAAATGTATGGAATGGCACTACAAGCATACAGTTAAAAGTAATCGACTTGAGAGCTAGTTCTAAATAAATGAAAAGAGAAAATAAAATAATGTCAGGAATAAATAGGTTAAAATATTTTTTGTTTCTTGGTGCCAATTGGAATTGGACTATAGCTAGACACATACTGCGAGAAGAGAAAAAAGGTGAGGCAAAATATGACTTAGAAACTACAGGATATGATAATTTAAAGCCCTTAAAAAGGCAGGTAGAAGAATTAGATCACTCTACTATTTATATGCCTGCATCATTTGACTTGTTAGAATTGTGTTTTACACAAGCTGATGTAAAAAATTGCAAGCACTTTCTTGATATAGGATGTGGAATGGGAAGAGCGATGGTTGTAGCTGCACATTATGGCGCTAAAAAAATAACTGGAATTGATATTGCAAAAAACTTAATAGCAAAATCTAAAATAAACCTTGCTGCGTTAAAAACTAAAATGCCAAATGTAGAAGCCAATTGTTATCTGCAGAATGCCTACTATTTTAAAATTCCAACCGACGTAGATGTTATCTTTCTATTCAACCCATTTGATGAATTAGTGATGGATGCTGTTGTAGAGAATATCTTAGACAGCCTAGAAGAAAATAAAAGAAAAATAAAAATTATTTATTTTAATCCGATGGAGAAACAGTGCTTTTTAGAAAGTGGTTTTAGGCAAACATTTCACTTTGAAAAGTTGAAGTACTTGGAGGCCATAATCTTGGAGAAGTAATTTTTAGCGGGCCATTTCTTTTAGCGTTTTCAATGGAATCTACAGTCTGTTTTATATCCTAGCGCATATATACTAGTGAGAGCTGTTCTTGATATCATCCTTAATCAATATGCTTATAAAGGACTGGCAAATATCAACAAGTTTTCTAAAACTATATTCTTAAGTCATACGCCAAAACTCTTTCCTCTATCGGTGTGAGAATCTTTAACCCCTGCTCCCTTCTAAAATACTAGATCAATCAAAACCAAACCAGCCAAATTATTTTGCATTTTAATTGTCGGTCGCTATCAAGCCCTTTCAGCTAAATCACTTAAAATGATTTACCAAGACACTTGTAGAAGGTTGCAGCAAATCCTAATTGTTGGCGCACAATTTTGTCACTACTATAGTAATTAACCCACTTAAATAGGATTTCCCTGTTACATATAAATTGAACAGTAGACTTTAAGCTCAGGTTAGCTGACTTGATTCGAAACAAAATAAAATTGCACACTGTCTTCTCTATGAATCTTTCTTCTTTTTAAAAAGCAATTCTTTAGGTAATAGGCAACTGCTTATTGTGAGATAGATGGCCTAATAATTGTACACTAGAACAGCATAGCATTATGATCAGTTACTGAAAAAATGAATTTCCAATACAAATATCTACACGGCAGAAACTACCTTTTGCTCCTTTTTAGCGATAGAAAATATCAGCCAAGCTGTTACCAGAATAGAAACAATAAAATAACCAATTAATGTATCCCTCAGCCAAGGTATAATTGCGTTGGAGCCAAACCACTCTCCTGAATATAAAATGATTGTTAACCCAAAGCTTGCTTTCAGTATTTCCCAATAAAACGCAAATCTATTACCATCCATCAGCTCGCTGTAGCCATAAACAAAAATAAAAATAAAGGCTCCGTAAATGAACATATTGGGGCTGCCTACTATTGCAATATTTGCAAAGAAATAACTGACAAATAATAGTAGTACTATTAATTGTATCCATATCCAAACGGACAGATATATGGAAACTTCTGGATCGTATTTTTCAAAACTATATACATTATCAATTTTGTCAACTGGATATTTTTGTTCTACATCTGCCGGTCTCCATCCTGTTGGCATAAACCAAATTCGAAATTTATCCTTAAGATCTTTTGCACGCCATGCATCTTTTATGAGTAACCACATGTGTTGAAAATTAATGCGGATAGGATTCCATGTTTTCACTGGTCTTGTGATGCCATATACCGGAGGAACATCTTCTAACTCTTCTTGAAATGTCCCAAATAACTTATCCCAAAAAATAAAAATCTGTCC
>JBBRHK010000104.1:0-8539 GCA_038222815.1 Chitinophagales bacterium | reverse complement strand
TATACCTTGTGGAAACGCTAATAGAATTTGTGCTGCCCTCCATTGACCAACGGCAGGTCGTTTACCCACAACTTTAAAAATATGCCACTTCTTATTTCTTAATATGGGTGTACTATTCCCTCCTACTGCTGTGTTGTAAATTAAATTTTCATACACATAAGGAACAGAGAAAACAGTGATAAAACCGACATCTGCAACAGTTGACCCAGGATAGGTATCAGCTGGAAAAAGCAGCATTCCATTTTTTAAGTCTTTTGACATATTTTCAGCTAAAACAGATCCGTTAGTAGTGTCCCTAAAACTATAATGCAACACATGCACATCCTCTTGACTTCTAATAAATGCCTCTTTAAGTAACGCTTTTACACCTGCCTCATCAGTAAGGTAGCTGTCCAATATTTGCTCTTTAAAAACCTTGGCATCTTGCAAAAGATTAGGCAAGGTATCCATTCTTAAATCCTTTGCCGCCTGTACTTTTAGCTTGAAGTTTGTGTACAGTTCCAGGTAATCTGCAGCAGTCATATTATTGGCAAGAGTGCCACTATTATTCTTATTGAATGCCTGTAAAAACTCAGCCTTATCTACTTTTTTAGTACCGTAGCTAAATAATGTTTGAGCAACAACTTTGCCATTTGCGCAGTACAGAATGGCTGCTAATACATAGATTTTTTTTATAGACATTCTAAGGATATAATTTGATTATTTTTTTACTTGCTTTATTTTTACTTGAAGAAATTCATTCAGTTGTTCTATCGTAAGTTTCTTAGCAATGATATTTTTGTCTTTATCTAGAAGCAGCATAGTAGGCGTTTGTATCACATCAAACAATTGCCTGTAGCCTGGCAAGGCACTATTTTTTTCTCGATCTATCATCTCCTGTGTTTGATAGGCGTGTGTCCAATCTTCGAGCTTGTGTTCCTTTATGTAATCAATCCACAAGGGCTTCTGATTTTCTGAGAGCACAGCAAATATTTTCACACCGTTCGCTTTCCAATTAGCTTGATAAATTGAGTCTATCCTTGGTAACTCTTGCTTACAATGCCCACAAGTAGGATCCCAAAATAAAAGTAATGTATAGTCTGCATCTACACTATACAAAGACGTGGGGCCTTCTTTCCAGTCCAGCATCTGAAGGTCAGCAGCCTTTACTCCTATAAGATTGCTCATTTGCATATAAGCTCTATCTGTTATCACTTTCATTTGCTGCTCATTAAGCCAGCTGCTTACTCCCTTACTATGATATTTTTCAAATAGATGTACAAATACTGCGTCTTGCCCCATATACTTAGGATTAATATATTCATCCGTAAGCCAATTGAGTAGGTACTTATACATCTCAGGTGCTGTCCTTGCTAATAGTAATTTGTAATCAATATCTTGTATGATAGAATCCGCAGGCATTTGCTGCATCACCACTCGATAATAATTTTCTAATCGAGGGATGAAGAACGGTGTACGAACAAGTCGATCATCACTAAAAGCAAAATCATCCCAATAATGAGATTTATAAAATTGAAAATTTTCTAGACTGTCAGCAGCATTCATAGCCTGCTTAGTAGGAAATGCCCCTCCTTTCATTGCCAGCAACAATGCACTCATCATAGAGGCAGGTTTTGTATTGATGAGGTTTTGCCTGTAAGCATTTAATTCATTATTTAATTTTATATAGGTTGCTTCGTGAATAGCACTGTCTGCAAAATTGGTTGATGTTTCGTACAACTTTTTTGTTTCATTGAGTTGTCTTCCTTTGTCCGCCACATAATTTTGATACTGGGTAAAAATTAGGTTGTCCTCGTTACCTGTAATATTGGTATTGCTTAGTGCATTGGTATCTGCAGATATTTTCAACGTTGCGTTTGGTGTAAGCAAGAAATCTGAGCTAAATTTATTATTGCCAAACACCACTGTGTAGATGCCGCCTGGCACCTTTTCTTTTTTTGTAAACTTCACAGTACCGTTTGGCAGGATATTGGAAGAGTCCTGTACGTTCAAATTTTTACCCATATAGTAAGCCATATACGCTTTCCCATATTTTACATTACTTGTAAAGCTGATATTGTACTGGGCTATAGCAAGCAGGCCGATGGCAGTAAAAAGAGTGGTAAATAAAATTTTCTTCATATTAAATAAATGCTGACGCCAAAGTTATCAAAAACTATAATGGTGGCGTGTAAGTAATAGGTTAAAAAAAAGCTAGCACAGCACAAGACAAAAAGCCTAAAAAAAAGCTGCTAGGAAGTAGACTAAAACAGCCAACTAATCATTGACTTACCCTTTTTAAAAACTAGAGGCAGTCCTCCCAATATGTATATTAAAAAAAGTAAATATTATTTTATGAGAATCCTTCAAATTCCTATACATTTACAGTAGGTGTTTTTCATAGGTTAGCAACGGCCAGCTCTTTTTAGGGCAGGCCTTCTTTTTTATTCCTTAAACGTTGGTGTTTTTATGTCGTGATAAAAGAGAAACGTCCATCCTTCCTTATTCCCTTTCTCCCACCATTCTTGTCTTAGCTCCATACTTCTCCGCCCATCAAAATCATACTTGGCTATAAATCTGCTGCGCATTTGTTGCAATTGAGGAGCTACATCTCCTCCAAAAAAAATAGTTTCTTCGTTTTCCTTTATCCAAAATGCTTGATGAAATTTTGAGTGACCACCACATACTTCGTAAGAAATAAGGCCTTTAATAGTGCCGCTATCCTCTGTAAAAACAACATTGGGATTTGTACCTAAAAACTCTAGTTCATCTTTTACATAACTCAAAGATGTATTTTCCAATGCGTAAGTGTACTCATTTCTATTTACATAATAAGTTGCACTAGGGAAGCTTAAAGCAGAAACACCATCTACTACATGTCTCATACCGCTACTATGGTCTTTATGTAAATGACTAAGTAGCACTATGCTAACCTCATTAGGATTTATCCCTTCGGCTAATAAATTGTTATGTATTTGCAAACTCCCATCTTTGGAAAAACCAAGGCCTGTATCAATTACAATAATATCTTGCTCTGTCTTTATTAAGAAGGGCTGTATTTCTACCAGTAAACTACCTCTTGGTCTTTCTTGTAAATCATCTGCTAGCTTGTCAAATGGAACAAAAATTTTAGAAGCATCAATCGTAAATGCACCTTCGCTTAGGGGGAATATTTTCATAAGAGATTAAATCTTTTAACTATTAATAATGGAGATAATGTCATTGTGTAGTTTGCCATTTGTGGCTACTACTCCAGATTTGTAAGGTGTAAAGTCGCCGCCTGTAAAACTAGAAACTGTTCCGCCAGCTTCTAGTACAATTAATGCACCGGCTGCGCTGTCCCAGGGCTCTAAATGATGCTCATAGTAGCAATCAAATCTACCGGCGGCTACCCAGCATAAATCTAAAGCAGCAGAGCCAAGTCGCCGAATGGGTAACCCCATCTTTAACAACTTATCAATGGTATAAAGCGGGCCTTTCTCCCCTTCAGGATATTTGTAAGGAAAGCCTGTCACTATAAAGGCCTTAGAGAAATCATCCTTCGTAGACACCTTTATACTATTATCATTTAATGTGGCCCCTTTATCCTTTTGTGCTATAAAGAATTCGTTCATTAAGGGATTAAAAACAGCGCCCATAATTACCACTCCAAGATACTCCACTGCCACGCTTACGCAGCAAATAGGCACACCGTGGGCAAAATTCACTGTCCCGTCTATAGGGTCAATAATCCATTTGTAGTCACTATCATTGTGCACACTACCTTCTTCCTCGCAAAGAATACTATGTGTGGGATAATTATTCTTTATTACAGAAATGATAGCCTTCTCTGCTTTCAAATCTGCTTCCGTTACTAGATTATTTTTTCCTTCTTTATGTGCAATACTAAATTCCTTATAAAAATATTCTTTTAAAACTGCTGCTCCAGCCTGCACAGCTTCTATCAAAACTTTTTTAACCATTTGGCAAAGATATTTTTTTGATTAATATAAACCTTGTAACTTTTTATTGCTGCTTGCTATTTAATTTATCTCATTATTGATACTTTAAAACATAAAAAAAGTCATCCATAAAAATGGATGACTTTACATTTAATTTTAGTAATTCTTATTGAATGATAATTCTTGTAACGCCTACTTCTCTTCCTGCGGCATTTATAAGTTTCACCACATACACACCAGCAGCCATATTATTTAGATTTACATCTATCATTGAATACGGGATTGCGCCTGTATTCATTTTGCTGGTATATACAATTTGACCAAGACTATTCCAAATATATACAGTTGCTGCTTCATTGATCTGGTTGTCAAATCTAATCTGGAACCTGCCATTGTTTGGATTAGGATATACGTACATATTGTTAGTAGGCAACGATCCCACGACAAAGTCAGCCGAGGTATTTACACAACCGCTAGGCGCAGTATACACAACCTTATATGTTGCTCTGTCATCAATCCTGCCGCCGGCAACAGTATTGCCTGTAACACCAGATATTATTACGCCATCTCTGTACCAAACGTAACTTCCTCCTGTAGGATTAGAGACAGCTGTAAGATTAAATGCACTTCCTGGTACTAGTAGAGTTTGAGAACTTACTATACTCACAGACGGTAATGGATTTACAGTAAGTGTGCCGAATGTAGAAGTAGCACTGCTACAAAGACCAATGGCTATAACCCTATACGTATATGTGTTCATATCATGTGTTACATTATTAAGAACAAGTGTAGCACTAGTAGCACCGCTTACATTAGTCCAGGTTCCGTTTATAAATCTCTGCCATTGGTATGACACCGCATTCGTTGCAGTAACTGCAAACGTAGCAGTAGTACCAAAACATGCTGAAGTATTTACAGGATTGGAACTTATCACTGGCAGTTGAGCATCATTTACAGTTACCGTAAATGAGCAAGTTCTAGTAGCACAAGTATTTACAGACGTAATCGTTACGGTGGTTACACCTACATTAAACAATGAGCCAGACCCTGTGCCAGAACCACTGCCAGTAGTAGCTCCACTAAGTGTATAAGTGGTGGTTGGCGTAGGGAATCCAGTAATTGTCGCAGTATATGTTACTGCAGCAGTACATGCTCCTAGCGTACTCGTTACTGTTAGGTTGCCTGGACAAGTAAGGGTAGGTAGTGGATTTACAGTTATTGTAAATGTGCTTGCTGTTCCTACACAAGTTGCTCCCCCATTTGCATAAGTAGGAGTAACGGTAATAGTTGCAGTAACAGGAGCAGCACCAGTATTAGTGGCGGTGAAGCTTGGTATGTTACCAGAACCTGAAGCTGCAAGACCAATAGACGTTGTATTATTAGTCCAGTTGTAGGTTATAGTACCTCCCGTTGTTGGGCTACTGAAATTAACAGCATTGGAGGCTGCGTTATGACACAGTACTTGGTTGGTAACTGCAGTTACCGTAGCTGTAGGATTTACAGTGATGGTGAACGAAGAAGGCGTTCCTGTGCAAGTGACACCTGCATTTGTATAAGAAGCAGTTGCGGTTACTGTAGCTACTGTAGGTGCTGATCCACTATTTGTGGCTAAGAAGGCAGGAATATTTCCTGTGCCATTAGCTGCTAAGCCGACCGACGTGTTACTATTCGTCCAGCTATAAGTAGTAGTACCACCTGTGGCATTTGTTGCAAAGTTTACAGCAGCAGTAGTGCTTGTGTTACATACTACTTGGTTAGATAATGGAGCATTGCCGGATCCCGGAATTAGAACAGCGAGGCTATACGTCCAAGGCAATGCGCCTGCGCCTGCAGGAGTGTTGTCAAATGAGCTCACAACCACTGTATAAGTTCCAGGTGCCAAAGGAGTAGTTGTTGTTATTCTTGAAAGCGCACCCACTGCATCATCATTGGCTGCTATTGAATTAGTACAAGGGACTGCTGGCACAAACCCGCCAGGGCCTATGAGTTGTAGGTAAGTATCCGCTCCTGCAGGAGTAATGCTAGCACCATCTGCTGGCACTAGACTCACGGTGATATTTGCAGCTGAGGCTAAGGTGAAACTATGGGTTCTGTAATGCACAGCTGTGCCTACGCCAGACAATGTACAGGTTCCACCTTGTGCGTAACTCAACGTGCGGTTGTAGGTTGGGTCTGTCAAAGCTAGTGTGCCTGGGATGAAAATATTTCCTCCCGCCCCTGCTTGTAGTACAGTAGCATTTGGATTTACTGTTATTGTAAATGTTCTTGCAGTACCAGCACAGGTTACTCCAGCATTTGTATAGCTTGGTATAACGGTTATGGTTGCAGAGATTGGAGCATTGGTAGCATTAGTAGCAGTAAAGCTTGGAATATTTCCGATACCAGCAGCAGCTAATCCAATAGCCGTATTACTATTTGTCCAATTGTAAGTAATAGTACCGCCTGTAGTAGGGCTAGTAAAGTTTACAGCAGCTGTAGGAGCGGAGTTACATACCACTTGACTAGTAACGGCATTTACAGTTGCAGTTGGATTCACTGTATAAGTAAATGTGCTTGCTGTTCCGGTACAATTTGATCCTAGGCCTTCTACTCTAAATATATAATCTGGGGTAGCTTCACTTGTATTTGAAGCAATCATAACTAAGACAACAGTAGCTCCATTGGCCATATCGAAGGAGAATGATTGTTCCAGACCATTAGGCCCTACAGAACTTAACGCAGCGTCTGCTAAATAGTTTGTTGCTAAATTACTTGGGTCAAAGCTGTTACTGTAAGCATACATAAAAGCATTACCCGCCGATATTGTTTTGTTAGTAACCGTTACACACTGGGCTGCTCCTGTATTATTGGTGTAATTGTAAGTATCATAAAAATATGGACCAGCTCCAGCTACGCCCTGAAAAGTTTTCAGTGTACCACAAACTGAAGCCGTTCCTAATCTTGCAGGTCGTTGCCCAGTTAAAACTAAATCACCTGTTTGTAAAGAACCAGAAACAAATATTGCGCTATTTAATCTTGGAGTAACGGTAACTGTTGCCGTGATAGGAGCAGTACCAGCATTTGCCCCAATGAAACTAGGAATATTACCCATACCGCTAGCTGCTAAGCCTATAGCTGGGTTGCTATTAGTCCAATTATAAAAGTTGCCTGCTGGCGTTCCACTAAAGTTTACCGCGGCAAAAGATGCGCCATTACAAATCGCTTGGCTTGTAATGCTATTTACAGTAGGGTTTGGTTGTACCACTACAGTAGCAGTTATAGCAGCTCCTGCGATACCGCCGGCAGTAGGAATAATTGAGAATGTAACTGTGACAGCTGCTGCTGTCGTGTTAGTAAGGCTACCAGAAATATTTCCCGTACCAGATGCAGCTATTCCTGTTGCAGTAGCCGTGTTATTCCTCGTCCAAGCATAGGTTGTACCAGACTCTGTAGAGGTAAGTACAATATTTATAATGTTTGCGCCCGAGCAGATGGTTTGCTGAGCAGGTGTAGCAGTAGCAATAGGTGCTGTCGCCGACAATTCATACGCACCTATATCAGACCCATCGCCTCCAGCGGCATTTGGTATGATAGCTATATCAATAGGCCTTGCAGTTCCAGTCTGATCTGTAGCGACTGCTGCTTTTCCTTTATCTAAAGCAGGACTGGGTGCTAGCAATGCCATAGTTTGTGTATTTCCTCCATTGTTAGCCAGTGGACCTAGCAATGGATTCAGAGGTGTGGCTATTGTTCCTGAGAGATCTGTAGGATCAGTAAAGCCTGTACTTCCATCTGATTTACCAACCAGATTATACCCTTGAGATATAACGTTACCAAACACATCTTGACCAACTGTTGTCGCAGTGTTGTTGGCAATTATTGTATTTAAAAAAGTAGGCTGATTGCTTGTGGTAAAATAGATAGCACCACCATTGTCTGCTGCGCTGTTATTGGCAAACGTACAGTTAGTAACTGTCATAGCAGTACCATTATAGGTTATTGCTCCTCCATCTCCTCCGCTACCTGCTGTGTTACCAGTAAATGTGCTGTTAGTGAGCGTTGTTGTACCATTGGCTTGTATGGCACCTCCTCCAGTACCAGAATTGGAGGTGTTACCGTTAAAAGTTGATTTCGTGACATTTAAGAAACTTCCACTAAAGTTCTGAATGGCACCACCCGAACTTGTGCTGGTATTATTAGAAACTGTGGAGTTTAGCACATTGGAAGTTCCATTAGTAAATGTATTCAATGCCCCTCCAAGACTTGCGGTGTTTGCATTCATAACTACACTATCGAGCGTTAGTATTGCTCCTGCATTTGCGATTGCGCCTCCCCTACCAGTAGAAGTTGCGCCCACACCGTTTCCTGCGGTAAAAGTAAGTTTCTTAATAGACAGTGTGTTTCCAGAACTAGCTGAGAAAATTCTGGAATTATTATTACCGGAGACTGTCAAAAGTCCAGACCCAGGTCCTAAAATATTCAAATTTTTATTTAAAATTATTTCCCCAGAGGTAAGTACAATCGGACTCACTACCGAAGCCATATTGAAAGTAATCGTACTTCCAGGACAAGCATCTAGCACTGCTTGCCTAAGACTACCTGGACCTGCATCAGCGTTGTTGATCACTATTGGGTCAGTA
>JBBRHK010000103.1:0-8549 GCA_038222815.1 Chitinophagales bacterium | reverse complement strand
TCTTCAATTCCTCTACACCTGGCACTTGTATGCTATCCAAATAATTTTTCAACGAAACAGCTGTTTTTACAAGATTATCAAAATCTTCACTCTCTACTTCTATGTTGATTGGAGGATCAGTTGGCGGTCCACCGCTTTCTTGATCTACTGTTATTTCCGCACCTGGAATTCCTACCATTGCCTTTCTTATCTCGGCTAGATATGGTTTAGTTTTTACACCATCTCGTTTTTCAAATTCTACAAAGTTTACTTGTATTCTTCCAAGTTCACTTCTTGTACTTCTGTCACCTGCTGCAGGATCACTTGCGCCAACGGCCACATTGCTTATCACACTTTCCACTACAGGGTTAGTCTTATTCGTTGCTATATCAATTCCTAAAACTTTATCCACTCGTTTTTCTAATACCGCTGTAATTGAATCTGTATATTTCACATCAGTACCTACTGGCAATTTCATATATACAAATATTTGGTTGGGGTCGCCTTTAGGAAAAAACGCAACGCCTACCCATCCTGTATTTACAGCTGTGATAAAACCAAATACTGAAACAATAAGTAAAGCAATAGTACCCAATAATAGGTGTACTGGTCTCCATCCTTTTAATGCCCAATGCAATAAGTTTTCGTAACGGAGCATAATTTTTGGCAATACTTTTTTCTGAAAGCTATGAATAGCATCATCTATAAAGTACTTGTAAAGCACCGTAATGAGCATAAAGAAAATCAACAAATTGCCAAAGAAAATAGCTATCGGCGTATCTGTAGCTAATCCAATAGCATCTAAAACTAAACCGAGAGCAATGCTAACCCAGAAATATGGCTTTCTAAAAATAGCAGATTTCCTTTCTGGTTTTTCTTCTGGGTGATTCATAAAATCTACCGCAAAAACTGGATTCATTATAAAGGCGACAAACAAGGATGCGCCTAGTGTGAGAATGAGCATTGCCGGTAAGTACACCATAAATCGCCCAATAATTCCCGGCCAAAAAAGTAGCGGAAAGAATGGTGCGAGGGTAGTAATGGTACCTGCAAGTACAGGTACAAAAATTTCTCCGGCAGCCATTTTTGTTGCAAGGTCTACTGGTATTTTTCCTTTACCATCGGTAAATATCCTATGGGCATTTTCGATTACCACAATAGCATCATCTACAATAATACCTAGCCCAAATAGTAGTGCGAAGAGTACAATGAAATTTAAAGTAACATGGGTACCAATGATAATGTCTGCTCCAGGTAAGAGTACAAATGCTACAAACATACTTAGCGGCACACTCAATGCAACAAAGAAAGCATTGGTTAATCCCATAAAAAACATTAGTACTAGTAACACCAAAATAAACCCAATAACAATAGAATTTACTAGCTCATTAAAGGATGCTTTTGTTTTTATACTTTGGTCACCTGTAATGACTGCTTTCAAATTTGTGGGATAAATAACGCCTTTAGATTCTTTCAGCTGCTTCTGAACTGCTTCACTAGTTTCAATCAGATTCTCTCCACTACGCTTTATGATATTTAGAGTAACTACGTTTTTACCATCTAGCCTACTGTAACTTTCTATTTCTTTTGTAGTATCAAGAATGTTGGCAATATCTTTTAGGTAGATGGGTGCGCCTCCTGTATTTCGTACAATAACTTGCTCAATATCTAGCGCAGTTTTAAACTGTCCTTTTATTTGCAAGTTTCGTTTCATATCACCTACTTCTAGTAAGCCTCCAGATATATCAAGATTCTCCCTTGCAATGGCGTTTGCAATATCATCAAACGTTACGCCGGCAACCTGCATACGATAATTATCTACATTTATTTGAAACTCTCTTTCTGGTGCACCTACAATATCAATCCTGTTTATTTGCTGTATTTCTTCGAGTTTATCTTTTAAATCATCTGCATACTTCTTCAAACTTACCATACTATAATCACCACTAAGGTTTACATACATTATGGGCTGATCACTAAAGTTTACTTCTAGAGCGGTGGGTTCTTGTGTTAGATCTTTGGGTAAATCTTGAGCAGATTTATCAATGGCATCCTTCACTTTTTGCAGAGCGATTTCTACTTTTACATCGGTATCAAACTCTACTGTTATTGCACTAAAATCTTGCTGTGAAGTACTAGTAAATTTCTTCACCTTCGCCCCTGTTATAGCTTTGATTTGTTTCTCAATAGGCCTAGTTACTAGGTTTTCGATATCCTTAGGCGAGTTCCCCACATAGACGGTCTGCACATAGATTGTAGGAATTACAATCTCGGGAAATTGCTCCTTGGGTAAAGTGACAAACTTAAATATACCCCAAAGACTAAAAAACAGGATAATTAGATATACTGAGTTTTTATTAGCAATTGCCCAAGAGGTGGGCTTAAATTCTTTGAATTTTTGTTTTATATTTTCTATCGCTGCCATAATTTTTTATTACGCTTGTGATGCTTTGTTTTAAATCGCAACGTTAGTGTAAGTAAACGATGCTCGAAAAAATGGAATTCTTTTAAATACTAGTCTTCAATTCTTGACCATCGTACAAGCCATTATACCCCTCTGTCACCAGCTGCTCGCCAGCTCTTAGTCCACTCTTTATCTCTATGTTACTACCGTTAATTAATCCTATAGTCACAGGTCTTTTTCTAGCTACTAATTTCCCGCCTTCTGTACTCGCTATCACTACATATTTTCCATCTTGGTCATCTTGTAAAGTTTTCAAAGGAATTGAAATGGCATTTGCAGCAGCGTAGTCTCTAATTTTTACTAGCGCAAGCTGGTTAGGTTTCAAAGCTGCATCAGATGGCAATTTTACTTCTACGTTGAATCCACGACTCAATAAGTCAATAGATGCACCGATGTAACTGACCTTACCGTTATAAACTCTACCAATATCTGGCATCTCTACAACAGCTGCGCTCCCCACTTGTACAGCACCAAGATAATTTTCAGGTATATTACTCACTACTTTAAGGCTACTTGTATTTACAATTTTTATTTGTGCACCCATTGCTGTCATTCCTGTAAATATTTCACCAGGTCTTATGTTTACAACATCAGCAACACCACTTACATCACTGTATACATTAGCAGTGTTCAATTGTGCTTCAGATAATTTTACATTTTCTGCTACTAGGGTCAATTGGTTCTCTAGTGAAGTAACATTTGTCTTTGCTTGTAGTAACTGCACTTCTGTACCAATGCCCTTTTCCCAAAGATTTTTCTGGCGCTCATAGATGGATTTGGCCAGCGTAAGCTGCGTGCGAATCCCGGCAGATTGCTGACGGGCAGCTATAACAGCTTGCCTTTGTATTTGATCATCCATTTTTAAAAGTAGTTGTCCCCTGCTTACTCGCTGTCCTTGTTTTACAAGGACCTGCTTTACCAAACCACCACCATTTCTTGGTGAAATGTAAGAACTATTCTCTGCATCTATCTTTCCCTGCAACTCTATAAAGTGCTCGAATGAAACAGCAGCAACTGGGGAAAGTGCCACTAGCTTTACTTTTGACCGATCAGTGTTACTGGTGTCCAGCGATTGTAATTCCTTTTGCAGTTTTGCAATCTCTGCATCCTTCTTGTCTTTCTCACTTTTCAGTTTCGCTAAAGCAGTTTGCTTTTCCGTAATTTCTGCACTAGTTTCTTTCTTACTTCTAGAGCATCCAGCTGTAAGAAGAATACCTGCAGCTACGGCTGTTATAATGAGTTTGCTAAAATGTATTTGCATTTTCCTATTGTTTTTAAAAAGTCTTTTTATTATTTATGTTAGAGTTTTCCGGTAGCTTTTTGATAATTAATTTTTGCTATTACGGCATCATAAAAAGAAGCGTAATAATTGTTTTGAGCTACCCTTAGTTCTGCCTGAGCAGTATATATTTCTTGGTTACTTCCAAGTCCTTGCTCATACTTTATTTTAGTAGTATTATATACTTTCTCTGCTAGATCCATATTCTTTTTCTGCTGATTTATCGTTGCTAATGCACTTGCCATATTGATAGTGCTAGTCTTCACATCACTCGCAATACTTTGCTCTAATTGAGCAATGTTTAGGTTAGTTTTTTGTAGTCTTAGTTTAGCAGATTCTAGTTTTGCTTTTCTTGCATAGCCATCAAATATTGAAACTGAAATTTTGATTCCAATATTAGAACTTGTGAAATATTGCCCTTTGTAAAAATCAAATTGATTTCTTTGCGCTTGCTTGGCATAATTACCAAACAAAACCGCAGTAGGTAAAGCACTAAGCTTATAACGTTTTACATCATACTCTCCCAGCTTCTTAGATGTTTGCAGAAGTTGATATTCTTTTCTATCAGATGCGTTGTAATTATTGTCTAATAGGTTGTCTGCAATCATTTCATTACTCAATGTATCTGTAAGCACAAGTGAGTCTGCTTGAGGCATATTCATTAAAAACTTTAACCCAGTAAGCCCAGCATCTATTTGGTTTTGCAACTTTATTTTTTCTGTAAGAATATTGTTCAGTTGCACATTTACCTTATCTATATCCAATCTTTCTGCAAAGCCTTGCTTGTAAATTTCCTTAGTATCTGCTAACAGTTTTTCAAACCTTGAAATGTTAGCATCTATGCTGCCCATTTGCTGCTTAGCTACTACAAGTTGATAATATATTTTTTGTACGTTTACGTTAATCATCTCCTCAGTAACTGCTACTTGCTGTGCCGCTAATTCTAATGCTGCTTTACGAGCTTGTAGACCCACGAAAACTTGACCATCGAATAGTATTTGAGACAAGTCGATACCAGCATTCAGGTTATACTTCGTGCCAAACTGGGCTTGTACAAATCCAAAATCTGAAGGCGGAGTAATCGTATTACCGTTGCCGTCTCTTACGCCTTCCTGCGCCAAGACGCCATAAGTAGCTGCAGAGATAAAGTTTGGAAAACTTTGCACGGCTACATTAGGGAAATAATTAATAGCAGTACTCGCATTTAGTTTTGGATATGCCGCAGCAGTAAACTCTCTATTTTGCTGGCGCTGTAATTCTATATCTAAAAGAGCAGATTTTACTTGCGTAGCATTTTTCTTAGCGTAGTCTACCGCTTGTTGTACTGTAAATTCGTTAGTACTTTGCGCAGTTACTATTCCTGTAAATGCGATACACGCAATAACTAAAAGTGAATGTTTGTAAGTCATCATTGTTGAGATGGATGTTGAATTTTATTTTTATATTTTTCTATCATTTCATATCCTAAGGGTGTCACAAGCCCATAAATAAAATGCGTAATTACCTCCGTTTCTATAACCGAAAAACTTGCATCGATATGCTTTCTGAAATTATCCGAAAAGAATATAAACAAAGCTTCTACTCTATATCTTGCCAAAATTTCGACGGCCAAATCTTTTCTGTACAATAATTCTTCTTGCCCCCTTATAATGTTGGCTTTTATAAGTTGAAATACATATTCATTTTTATGGGCCTGTAGTGCTTCAAATACTGTGGGATGATATTTAGATAAGTCATTAAGCACATTAGCATTAATGCTTTGAAACATTTTTGATACCGTTTCTACATTTAGTAATGCTTCATGTATCGCATTTTCCGATAGCGTTTTATCTCTACAACACAACTCCGAATTGAAACTAATTAATTGCCTTATTACCTGAGATACTAAAGCATCTTTATCTGTATAATATTGATAAATAGTCTTTTTGCTCATTCCTAGCTTTCCTGCAATATCATCCATACTCACACTTCTAATACCGAGACTTAGCATCATCTCCGCTGCAGTATGTGATATTCTTTGTTCTATGGTAATGTCTCCTATCATTTCGGGTGCAAAACTAAGGAAACTTTTTAAGTTGCCAAAGTTTCCACTAATTTCTTTTTAAAAATTTTAACGAAGGGCTGATGTGGCTAAGGGTTAATAAATGGCATACAATAAATAATCAATCTGAGTGCATTGTTTATAATTTTAAATCACAATGTTAATAGTGCATACCTTTACTAAATGATAACTCCAGACACCCCAAGCGGCTTCAAATACCGTAAAATTTTCCAGTACTTTCTTCAAGGTCTCCTTATAATAGCTCCTATTGCCATTACTTTTTATGCGCTATTTTTTGTAACTAGCTCCATTGATAGCCTCATACCAATATTTTCTACTACAGATGAATTTGGGATTGTGCATGTTCAAAATTATGGATTGGGTATTGTTCTTATTTTAGGCGCTATTTTATTGATTGGCTATTTTTCTTCCTTCTTTATAACAGGACGAATTTTGAGTTTTGTAGATAATGTGCTTCAAAAAACCCCAGGAATAAAGCATATTTACGGAACTACGAGAGATTTCTTTGAAGCCTTTGCTGGCGATAAGAAAAAGTTTACCGAGAATGTGATGGTAAATGTGGATGCAGCAGATGTATGGCGATTAGGTTTTATTACTAAGGAAGACTTAACCGATTTTGACCTGCCAGGACACGTGGCTGTTTATTTGCCTATGAGTTACTCAGTAGCAGGCCTAGTATATCTTGTACCAAGAGATAGAGTGAGAAAAATAACAAAAATAAATAGCGCACAAACGATGAAATTTGCCGTGAGTGGTGGTGTTACAACTATAAGTGAAGAAGAGGAAGAAATGACTACTCTAGATATGCCCGATAGTGTAAAAGCACGCTTGTAAAAAAGAGTTTTGCAAAAAGTCTAAATAATGTAGATTTGCCGTCCTAAAAAAAAGGCCGGTAGTTCGATAGCTAACTTTAGATCATCGGAATAACATTTTTTGGTCCCGTAGTTCAATGGATAGAATATCCGCCGCGGCGGACTAACTTTAGATCATCGGAAAAACATTTTTTGGTCCCGTAGTTCAATGGATAGAATAGAAGTTTCCTAAACGTTAGATCCAAGTTCGATTCTTGGCGGGACCACAGTAGAGTATACGCATCTCCACTAGGTCTATTGGGGATTTTTTTTTGGTTTAGATCCTTTTTGTGTAACCGTATTTCAATACAATTTGGTTTCTATTAATTAGTATGATTTTATGTTTGTTTTTTACAACATTATATACCTTTAAATAGCATTATGTGGAGAAAATTCAATATTATATTTTAGTATAAATGTTGCTAAAAAGCCATAATACGGATTAAAATCGCTATATTGTGGTAAATACGCAACAAATGAGTTTATTCAGTGATGAGCAGAACCTTATGGCGCAGACAGACAGTGGTCTCCTACAACTGCTAGGTGCATCTATAAAAGCCAAGCGCCTTAAACTAAACAAGACCCAGCAACAGGTAGCCGATGCGGCAGGGGTAGACCGTACCACACTCTTAAAAATGGAAAATGGTGCTGGATGCAATATGCTTTCTTTCATACAGATATTACGAGCCATTGGTGAATTGCCCGTGTTAAAAAACTTTGAAGTTAATGAGCCTATCAGCCCGCTGTTGCTGGCCAAGATGATGAAGAAAAAAAAGCAGCGTGCAAGCGGCGCTGACAATAATTTGCCACCCTTAACCGGTACAAAATGATTACAACCGCTTTTGTGAAAATGTGGGGCAAGACCGTAGGAGCCGTATCTTACGATGCCGCAACAGGGCTAGCTGCTTTTGAATATGACAGCGGCTTTGTACGCACGGGCATCAACCCTGCTCCTTTAACAATGCCCACGGCCGCAGGTGTCATTTATCAATTTCCTAACCTTGTCAATACTGCAACATTCAAAGGATTGCCCGGGCTATTGGCAGATGTATTGCCCGATAAATATGGTAACGCCCTTATTAATAGCTGGCTGAATAAAAACGGCCGCCCATCGTATAGTCTAAACCCGGTAGAAGTACTTTGCTTTATTGGCAAAAGAGGAATGGGTGCGCTGGAGTTTGAACCCGCCAACAGTGGCGCATCTACACAAGCCAATATTATAGAGATAGGTGCGCTAGTGGAAGTGGCACAGAAAATACTCTCGGAAAGAACAGATATGCTAACCGATTTTAATGCCGATGAGCAAAAAGCGCTAACGGATATCCTCACCATTGGCACCAGTGCCGGCGGCGCCAGGGCAAAGGCTATTATTGCCTATAACCCAGACACCGGGCAGGTAAAAAGCGGACAGGCAGCAGCACCTGCAGGCTTTAGCCACTGGTTGATCAAATTTGATGGGGTACACGATAGCCAGTTTGGCGAAAGCATCGGCTATGGCCGGGTAGAAATGGCTTACCATCTGATGGCGGTGGCCTGCGGCATAGAGATGACGGAATGCAGGCTGCTGGAAGAAAACGGCCGAGCACATTTTATGACCCGGCGCTTTGACCGACCAAATGAAAAAGACAAACTACATGTACAGACTTTTTGTGCGATGCAGCATTACGATTTTAATGAAGTGGGGCTATACAGCTATGAGCAGCTTTTTGAAACGATGCGCTTGCTTGCCCTCCCCTACCCACAAATGGAACAGCTGTACCGCCGAATGGTATTTAATGTACTAGCCCGCAACTGCGATGACCATACCAAAAACTTTGCTTTTGTGATGGATAAAAACGGAGACTGGCGCCTATCCCCAGCCTACGATGTTTGCTTTGCCTACCGCCCAGACAGCCCTTGGGTGAGCAGCCAAAG
>JBBRHK010000102.1:0-8564 GCA_038222815.1 Chitinophagales bacterium | reverse complement strand
TGCATCTAGCGAGCCAAAACAATGCTCACCTATCCAAGCAGCTACCTCTGCACCCACGCCACAAGTAAGTGTGTCTTCGTGAAAAACTAATACTCTTCCTGTAGCTTTCACTGCAGTTTTTATAGCATCATAGTCTAACGGCAATAGCGTTCGTAAATCTAAAATATAAATAGATAATTCCTTGTGTAGTTCAGCATATTCTTTTGCCCAATGCACAGCAGCGCCATAAGTAATAATGCTTAGGTCATCGCCAGTAGATACCACATTTGCCTTACCTATTTCTATTTCATAATATTCGGAAGGAACATCATCAGTGATACTTCTGTATAATGCCTTATGCTCAAAAAATAATACTGGGTTAGGGTCATTGATTGCTGCAATTAGTAACCCCTTTGCATCATAAGCAGTAGCAGGGTACACCACTTTTAATCCTGGTGTTTTTACAAACCAAGCTTCATTACTTTGGCTGTGAAAAGGTCCTGCACCCACACCAGCACCAGTAGGCATACGTATCACTACATCTGCTTGTTGCCCCCAGCGGTAATGCAATTTCGCAAGGTTATTTATGATTTGATTAAAACCTACAGTTGCGAAATCTGCAAATTGCATTTCCATTACGGCCTTATTGCCTTCTAATGCCATTCCTAATGCAATACCCACAATGGCACTTTCGCAAATTGGTGTATTTCTTATTCTTGCTTTACCATATTTTTCTACAAAGCCTTCTGTTACTTTAAATGCACCACCATATTCTGCAATATCTTGTCCCATTATTACCAGTGATGGGTGTGTATCTAAGCTTTGACTTAACGCCTCGCTTACAGCTTGTATATATTTTATCTCTCTTGGAGCCGAAGATTTTATTGAAGTGCTCTCAAATACATAAGGCTTGTAAATAGCGGCGATTTCTTCTTTCTCATTGGGTACAATGGGTGTAGCCTTAAATGCAATATCAAGTTCTGCATTGATATATTGTAAGACTTGCAATCTTTCTTGCTCAAGCATTGTAGCTGTGCAAATATTTTCTTGTAGTAACCAAGTTTCGTATTGTAAAAGAGGATCCTTCAAACTCCACTCTTCAAATAAATGTGGCGGCACATATTTTACTCCACTAGCTTCTTCGTGCCCACGCATACGAAATGTGCTGCACTCAATCAAGTATGGTTTTTGTTCTCTAATACAAAATTCTCGTACGCCTTTTATGGTTTCGTATACTTCTAAAATATTATTACCATCTATCTTCACTGCATCCATTCCGTAGCCTATTGCTTTATCTATAATGTCTTTACATTTATACTGCTCAGATGTAGGCGTGCTAAGGCCATAACCATTATTCTCTACAAGAAATATTACTGGTAAGTTCCATACCGCTGCTGTGTTTAATGCTTCATGAAAATCACCTTCACTAGTAGCTCCTTCGCCCGTAAATGCTAGGGCGATTTTCTGTTCCCCCTTTAACTTATAAGATAATGCTGCACCACAGGCTAGTGATAATTGTGGCCCAAGGTGAGAAATCATCCCACATACATAATGTTCCTTACTACCAAAATGAAAACTTCTCTCTCTACCATTGGAGTAGCCATCTTTATTACCTTGCCATTGCATAAATAATTTATGTAGCGGCATTTTTCTACCTGTAAATACTGCTAGGTTTCTATGCATAGGCATAATCCATTCATCTTGTTGCATAGCAGCCGTAATGCCGACAGATATGGCTTCTTGACCAATTCCGCTAAACCATTTACTGATGCGACCCTGTCTCAACAATTTGAGCATTTTCTCTTCAATCATCCTTGGTAGCAGTAAGGATTTATATAAGTCGATTAGCTCGTTATCAGTAAGTGCTTTTCTTTGGAAATTCATTGGGCAAATGTAGGATTTTAGATCACAGGGTCGTGCTATACTCTATAGATAATTGCCACAAAAGCAGCTATATTTTTCCTCAGCTGTCTTTCTTACATAGTCACGTTCAAAATGAATTAAAAAATATTTATGTAATCCACTGGGCTTCTGCATCCTCTCATAACAACTAAAACCCCTTAGCTTATGACATCTATAAGATTATTACTTGCCGGCGCAGCAATCGTATCTGGTGGCGCCTTTTACTTAGGAACTCAATCTAAGCAAACAAATGTGACGTCTATCCCAGAAATTATAGTCAAGAAATCAGTTCCAAAAGGTAAAATACAGGCTGCAATTTTACTTGATGTAAGTAATAGTATGGATGGACTTATAGACCAAGCCAAGGCACAGCTTTGGAATATGGTAAGTGTAATGGGTAGGGCTAGCTGCGAAGGGGAAGCGCCAGAAATTGAAATTGCACTTTATGAATACGGGCGTAGTAGTAATGACCAAGCAAAAGGTTATATCAAGCAATTATCTCCATTCACAACAGACCTTGATGAACTGAGCAAAAAATTATTTACCATTACCACAGAAGGTGGAGATGAATATTGTAATACCGTAGTGCTTACTTCACTAAAAGAATTACAATGGGCTAATACGCCAAATTCTTATAAGGTGATTTTTATTGCCGGTAACGAAGATTATAATCAAGGAAGTGCAACCTGGACAGCCGCTTGTGCAAAAGCAAAAGAACAAGGCGTGATTGTAAATACAATTTATTGTGGCTCTAAGGATCAAGGCATAAGAGAGCATTGGAATCTTGGTACAGAGTGTGGTCAAGGGAGCTTTACTAATATAGATCAAAATGCTAAACAAGAAGAAGTAGCCACTCCTTATGACGATGTGCTTTTTTCTTACAATCAGCAATTAAATTATACATATGTGGGTTATGGGGCTATGGCGCCTAGGGCTGCGGAGCAGCAACAATTAGATCAAGTTGTAGTAACGGCATACGGCAAAGCAAATGCTGCAAAAAGAACTGCTATAAAAGGGAATAAAAATGTTTATAAAAATGATGCTTGGGATCTAGTAGATGCTCAAGATAAAAACAAAGATTTTTACAAAGAAGTAAAAAAGGAGGCCTTACCAGACTCTCTCAAGACTTTAAAACCAGAGGAGCTAAAAATATTTATTGAAAGCAAATCTAAAGTTAGATCTGGCATTCAAGATAGTATCGCTTTATTCTCAAAAAAGAGAACGGAATTTATAACTAATGCAAAAAAGGGAGACGCAAAAGCATCCACTTTAGAAACAGCTATTGAAAGTATCATAAAAGAGCAGGTTACTAGGTTCAATATGAAGATAGCGGAGTTATAAGTGATCAGTGATTAGTTATAAGTAATGTACCGTTTATTACTATAGGCCGAAATTTAAGGTGAGATCGAAAAATATTTGACCTCTTTTATAATTTTACTATCTGCTGTAAGGAAAGCTATCAGCTTTTGCGTTTTCAATATCAAAAAATGGCTAACTTGACCACCTCATTTTAAACCATTTATTATATGCGTATTTGTAATCTAAGATCTCCTTTATTTTTTACGATTCTATTGTTTTTTGTTTCCCAAGTCACCGTATTTGCACAGCTAAAACCCATAACTAAAAAAGAAATTCTTACAGAAAAGCTCTCAGGATTTACGGCTAATCTTCCGGCAGTATTAAGGTGGATAGATAATGATCGCTACATCATTATGAAAGATGGTAAAACATTTACCGCCAACGCAAAAACCGGAATAGAAAAAGAAGCTACTTCAGATGAAATGGCGATAAGACTGGATAGAATAGACAACCGTGCAATGCTATCTGGAATGAAACTCAAAGTACAATTAGGCACTGAAGAGAAAACTTTATTAGAAGACGGGGCTGGTTTACAGAATCCACAACTTAGTCCAGATTTAAAATACGTAGCCTATACAAGAGATGGCAATTTATTTTCTTATGATATAAATGCAGGAAGGGAAATACAACTCACAAGCGATGGTACCATTGATATTTTGAATGGATATGCAAGTTGGGTGTATTATGAGGAGATACTGGGAAGAGCATCTCAGTACCGAGCTTTTTGGTGGAGCCCAGATAGTAAGCACATCGCTTATTTTAGAAGTGACCAATCTATGGTGCCTACTTATTTAATTACTGATATAGATACCAAATTGAATACTGTAGAAGAAAGGACTAAGTATCCTAAAGTGGGCGAAAAGAATCCGGAAGTAAAAGTTGGCGTAGTATCTCCTGCTGCGGCTGGTACGGTATGGTTTACGATGAATGAAAAGCAAGATCAATATTATGGAATGCCTTACTGGAAACCAGATGGTAAAACTTTATTAGTACAATGGATGAATCGCTTGCAAGATTCATTAATCATTTATGAAATGGATTTGAATAGTGGAAGTAAAAAGCCATTTTACACAGAGGTGCAAAAGACTTGGATAAATCTTGACGATAACGACAGAATAAGATTTGTGAATGATGGGAAAAATATGATTGTACAATCCGATAAGAGTGGTTGGATGCAGTTGTATAATTACGATATAAACGGAAATCTATTAAATCCTATTACACAATTTGGTTACGCAGTTACAGACGTTTCCTTAATCGATGAAAAATCTAAAGGAATATATTTTACGGCAAAAGGAAAAGAAAATACAGCCCGTACAGATTATTATGTGGTTGGCTTTGATGGTAAGAAAATGAAACGACTAAGTTTTGGAGACTATGACCATCGTATAATGAGCGTATCGCCTACTGGTACTTATTTTGTGACTAGATACAGCAACTCTTCCACGCCTACGCAAATGGCTTTGTTAGATAATACAGGGCAGCAGAAAAAATACCTTGGAGACAGTAAAGGGGAGTTGATGAAGGAATTCGCTTTAGCAAAAACCACTTTCTCCCGAGTAAAAAGTGATGATGGTTTATTTGAGTTGCCAATAAAAATTACTTGGCCTGTAAATATGCAAGCAGGGAAAAAATATCCTGTGCTTATAAGTATTTATGGTGGCCCAAGTGCTGGTACTTGCTGGGATACTTGGAGTACAAATGTTGCTCAACAATGGTATGCACAAGAAGGACTTATACAAGTGGTGATGGATCATAGAGCCAGCGGGCATTTTGGTAAAGCAGGTGTAAATTATATGTATCATAACCTTGGCTACTGGGAAATGAAAGATTATAGCACTATGGTGAAGTGGCTGATAGATAGTGCCCAAGCTGATGCCTATAAAGTCGCTATTACTGGCTTTAGTTATGGCGGTTATTTGAGTTCGTATGCGCTCACTTATGCGCCCAATGTATTTACCCACGCTATGGCAGGAGGCTCCGTTACTGACTGGCGCTTATACGATAGTCACTACACAGAAAGATATATGGGTACGCCTGCTAATAATCCTGAAGGTTACAAGACTAGCAGCGTTATGACTTATGCCAAGAATTATAAAGGAATGCTACAACTAGTGCACGGCAATATTGATGATAATGTACATTTAGAAAATTCTATTGCACTAGCATCTGCTCTGCAAGACAACAAAAAAGATTTTGAGTATATGACTTATGCCGGCGGAAGGCACGGTTGGGGAGGAAATAAAAGAACCCATTTTGAAAACCTAAAGACAAATTTCATTTATAAGTATTTGTTAGAAAAATCAGTGCCAGAAGAGTTAATACTTAAATAGAGAATCTTTTTCTTCAATAAAATGTGAACGGAGTACGGCTACTTTTACATTTATTTTACCAAGTTATCGGGGGTAAAAAATTACCTTTGTAGCTTAATTATATGACTGATATGGACAATAATATTCAACATCTATTTGTGTATGGCTCGTTGCATAGTGGCTTTAAAAATCCTGCTTACGAGTATTTGTCTCAATACTTTGAATTAGTAGGTACAGCTAATGCTCAAGGCGCTTTGTATCACAATGGAGAATATCCAATTGCAGTACATTCATCAGAGAATAAATCTATAAAAGGAGAATTGTACAAGATTAAAAATCTGGAAGAATTTGACTGGGCTATTGCTCAGTTAGATGATTACGAAGGACTAAATGTTATGCCTGGCGAACAAAGTCTGTATGTGAGAGCCGTTACTCAAGTGGATGCAAATGGAACTGCCTTGCCCGCTTGGGTTTATTGGTATAATGGCAGCATAGAGAATATGGAGACTATTGATAGTGGCGATGTGTTCGATTTTTTCAAATCATAGTCTCCTTTAGAGATGATTATGTACGATAAGTAATTAAATGGCACTAGGCAATAAAATATATTTTCTTTCAGACTTTCATCTAGGCGCCCCCAATGCGGAAGCTAGCCTAGTAAGAGAAAAAAAGATTCTTCAATTTCTTACATCTATTGAGGATGAGGCAGAAGAAATATTTGTGCTAGGAGATATGTTTGATTTTTGGTTTGAATATAAATATGTCGTACCAAAAGGATTTGTAAGATTGCTTGGTAAGCTTGCTCTAATGTCTGATGCGGGAATTAAAATTCACTTCTTTGTAGGAAATCACGATATGTGGATGAAAGATTATTTTCAAAAGGAAATGAATATCGAAGTTTATTTTGAACCAAAGGAATTTTTACTAAATGGAAAAAAGTTTTTGATAGGTCACGGGGACGGCTTGGGCCCTGGCGATAAGGGATATAAGTTTATTAAGAAAATATTTAGACACCCCGTATCTCAGTGGTTATTTGGAATGATGCCGCCTGTAATTGGATTTGGTTTAGCAAATTATTTTAGTAGGAAAAGTAGGGCACAGACTGGTGCTACTAATGAGGTATTTCTTGGAGAAGATAAAGAGTGGCTTGTAACATACTGTAAGGAGGTGTTAGAAAAGGACCACTATGATTATTTTGTATTTGGGCATAGGCACTTACCATTAGATATAAGCTTGAAAAAAAATAGCCGATACATCAACCTTGGTGATTGGATTCAATATTTTTCTTATGCAGCATTTGATGGGGAACAGTTAGAATTAAAATATTTTAAATAAATGAAAAGCGGTCTTTTCTTATTACTTGCTGGTTTATGTATGGTGCAGCTGAGCTGCGCCCAATCTAAACCAATAGCTACTTCTGTAAACAGTAGCAATTTGAGGATAGAGACCGATGCGTTTAAATATGTACAATTTGTAACTGGCACGTACAATAGCTTTGAGGTAGATGTATACGGTAATATGTTTGTAGTGACTGCTGGCAATCAGTTTAAGAAAATCAGTCCTATCGGAGATAGTATCTCTGTTTTTAATGATGTAAAAAGATATGGTAACCCATCATTGATAGATGTAAGTAATCCTTTAAAAATCTTATTGTATTATAAAAATTTCGCCACAGCTGTTTTTCTCGACAGGTTACTTACGCTAAGAGGTAGTCTCAATTTTAGAACTAGTGGCATCTTTGCAGCAAAGGCTGTAGCTACATCCTATGATAATCAAATATGGTTGTTTGATGAGCAAGACTTTACACTTAAGAAAATCGACGAGCTAGGAAAGCTTTTACTTTCTTCAAATGATTTAAGAAATCAGATTGGTGTTACTCCATTTGCTAGCACTATTATCGATAGAGAGAATGTAGTTTATGTATATGACATTAATCAAGGCTTTTTTCTTTTTGATTATTACGGGGCTTATAAAAAAACTATAGCGGTTACTGGCTGGGAGAATGTAAATGTTTCTGGTACTGTGCTCTACGGCTTCAAAGAAGGTAAATTATGTGTTTATAATTCTGCTACTCTGATAGAAAAACAATATGACCTGCCTACAGCTTTTTTGAAAAACAAGATACTTAAGGCGATAGGTGGCAAGCTGTATCTTTTAGCAGAGGATGGGATTTATGTATTTGAAATAAAGTAGTTAACTAAAATTTCTTATATTATTTATTATTGATTCGAATAGTGATCTTAAGAATGATAATGAGTTTAGAAAATATGAGAAATTAAATAAAGGATATTGATGAATTTTTTGAAACAAGTTTTTCTTGATAATACTATTGCAGCTTACTTAGGTATTATAGTAACTTTATTATTTGTGCTGTTATTCAAACGAGTTATCAGTCGTTATATAGCAGGCTTTATCTGTAAGATTGTACAACGCCAATGGCCAGAAATAAAAAAGGAGCAGTTTGTTGCACTTATAATATTGCCGCTTAATGGCTTCATCGTTATAACCGCTACGGTAGCCATACTAAGCACGCTCAACTTTCCAGAAATATTAAATGTGGCGATATTTAAAACAACGCTTCACGTTATTTGTCAAAAGATAGGGGTTGCATTATTTATTTTTGCAATAGTAAGGTTGTTGTCTCGTATTTTAAAGTTTATAAGCTTAGTCATTCGAACCCATCACGTGGAGAAAGAGGAACGAGCTCAATTCCAACTTATTCTTTTTTTTAAAGATTTTATTAGGGCATTAATTTATATTATAGGCTTTATTTTCTTTTTAAAATTTGTATTTGAGGTAGATATTAAAGCACTCCTTGGAGGTTTAGGTATTGCCGGAGCGGCGTTGGCACTCGCAGGAAGAGAAAGTATAGAGAACATTATTGCATCGTTTATCATTTTTCTCGATAAGCCATTTTATACAGGCGATCTTGTAAATGTAAACAGCTACACGGGTACTGTAGAAAAAATAGGACTCAGAAGTACAAGAATAAGAACGCTAGATAAAACACTC
>JBBRHK010000101.1:0-8564 GCA_038222815.1 Chitinophagales bacterium | reverse complement strand
TTATGATTTGCCATGTTTTTATTTTTGGGCTGCAAAGATAGGGATACAGAACCATTCAAAAGGCAAAAATAGAAACAAAACTACAAAATTTTGCAAAAAAGCCGATTCTAAAGCACTCAAATGTTTTTTTAGCATTCTTTAATCAACGATATTTGCAAGGTTCTATTTACGGTCAAATTTTCCAGTTTAATAAAAGCAAATAAGCTAAATGAAAGATTTTCAATACATTACAAATGCACATCCTTCTTATGTAGAGAACCTCTACAATGATTTTAAATCCGATCCAACTAGCGTAGATCCAGATTTAAAAAAATTCTTTGAAGGATTTGATTTTGCCTTTGACAATGCAAAAGGAGGAAGCACAATTTCCAATTCTGCTACTCCTAGCGCTTCATCTACATTAAATATTGAAAAAGAACTGAATGTATTTCGACTAATTCAGGCCTATAGAAAACGTGGACATTTAGTTGCCAAGACCAATCCAATCCGGGAGAGAAAAGACAGGAAAGCAAATCTAGACTTACCATTTTTTAATCTCTCAGACTCAGACCTAGATACAGTTTTTGAAGCAGGTAAATTTCTAAGTATTGGTGCTTCAACCTTAAAAAACATCATTACTTTCTTACAAAAGTCTTACACAGGTTCTATTGGGGTAGAAGTGAGAAGTATCAACGATGTAGAAAAAATTAAATGGCTCACAGATGCTTTTGAGAATGACATTCATCAGCCTTTACCATTAGAAAAGAAGAAAAGGATTTTACAAAAACTTACAGATGGTGTAGTGTTTGAAAAATTTCTTCACACAAAATATATAGGTCAAAAAAGATTTAGCCTAGAGGGTGGTGAAGCTACCATAGCTGCGCTAGATGAAGTTATAAATACTAGTGCTGATAATGATGTACAAGAAGTAGTGATAGGTATGGCACACAGGGGCAGATTAAATATCCTTGCCAATGTGATGGGAAAAACTTATGAGCAAATTTTTAGCGAGTTTGAAGGCACAGCAATACCCGACAGTACAATGGGCTCAGGCGATGTGAAATACCATCTTGGTTTTAGCAGCGAAATAGAAACGGTAAATGGTAAGACGGTAAATTTAAAACTTTGCCCTAATCCGTCTCATCTTGAAACGGTAGATCCACTTGTATTAGGATTCGCAAGGAGCAAGGCAGATGTGCTTTATAAAAGTGATTACGATAAGATTCTTCCTATTCTTATTCACGGAGATGCTTCAATTGCAGGGCAAGGAGTAGTATATGAAGTATTACAAATGAGTAAACTGAAAGGCTACTATACAGGTGGCACAATGCATTTTGTAATCAATAATCAAATTGGTTTTACAACAGATTTTGATGATGCACGTAGCTCTGATTATTGCACCTCCATAGCGTCAATGATTGAAGCACCTGTACTACATGTAAATGGTGATGATGCCGAGGCCGTGGTAAAAGTGGCAAGAATTGCGACACTTTACAGGCAAGAGTTTAATAGCGATATTTTTATAGATATGGTGTGTTATCGCAGACACGGCCACAATGAAGGTGATGAACCAAAATTTACACAACCACAATTATACAAACTAATAGACCAGCATCAGAATCCTCGTGAGGTATATATGAACTATCTGATGACACACGGCGAGCCAGAAGCAAAGGAGCTAGCAAAAGAAATGGAAACTGTATTTCTTAGTCAGTTGCAAGAAAGGTTGGATGATGTAAAGCAATCACCTTTACCCTACAAGTTTCAAGCGCCAGAATTGTGGTGGCAAAGCCTAAGAAGAGCTACTGCAGCAGATTTTGAACATTCACCTAGTACTGCTATTACAAAAGAAGACGCTACTAAAATCTTTAATAGCTTAATGACTTGGCCAGAAGATTTTAGTCCGCTGAGAAAAGTAGTAAAATTAATTGCAGACAAAAAAGCCCTTTTTGAAACAGAAGAGAAAATAGATTGGGCCACTGCAGAATTGATGGCATATAGCAGCCTCCTTGCAGAAGGAAAAGATGTAAGAATGAGCGGACAAGATGTAAAAAGAGGCACTTTTAGTCATCGTCATTCTACACTATATGATGAGAATACCAATGAAGAATACAATAGATTAAATGGTCAATCTCCCGAAGGAAAACCATTCAGAATTTACAATTCTTTACTGAGCGAATATGCAGTAGTGGGTTTTGAATATGGCTATTCTATGGCTAACCCTAACGCCCTAGTGGTATGGGAAGCACAGTTTGGTGATTTTATAAATGGTGCGCAGATAATGGTAGATCAATATATCGCTGCTGCAGAAACAAAATGGCAGCGGATGAATGGGCTTGTGTTATTACTACCACACGGCTACGAAGGACAAGGGCCAGAACATAGTAGCGCAAGAATGGAGCGATTCTTACAACAAAGTGCGGAGCAAAATATCGTGGCAACGAACATTACTACCGCCGCAAATTTCTTCCACGCACTTCGCCGTCAATTGACTTGGGAATTCAGAAAACCATTGGTCAATTTTTCACCAAAAGCCAATTTGAGACTGCCCGCAACCTACAGCCACATCAATGATTTTACAGAAGGCGGCTTTAAAGAAATATATGATGATGTAAATGATAATAGCCCTTCAGCTATCAAGAAAGTACTATTCTGTTCTGGTAAAATATATTTTGATCTTAAGGCAAAACAAGATGAAGACAAAAGAACAGATGTAGCCATTATACGATTGGAGCAGCTTTATCCATTACCGCAAAAACAATTAGATGAATTATACGCTAAGTATGATTCTGCTATCTGGTATTGGGTACAAGAAGAACCTCAAAATATGGGTGCGGCAACTTACTTGAGGATGAACCTACAAAATATAAATTTCTATATCATTAGCCGTGCTGCTAGTGCTGCTACTGCTTCAGGCTATGCAAAAGTGCATGCAAAAGAGCAAAAGGAATTGGTGGAGAAGGCCTTTAGTATATAGATTGTAGATGGAAGATAATAGATTTTAGATTTTCTCACAGAGTCTTCGTAGCGTTACGAAGACTCTTTACTTTTAAGCCAATTGTTAATGATTTTTTATTCACAATCTGTAAAAAAACTTGAAAAGAATTCCTAAAACATTTTGAGTAACAGTCAGAATTTAATTATTGCTTTCCTACAATCATAATATAATATGCTTTACAGTCCCAGCGAGACGACCTTATGATAGGTACAATAGCGAATTTATTTACAAAGCTCCAGCGGAGCGACCTTATGGCAAAAACAGCCAAAACTAGTGCAGCATTTAAAATTGAGTTTATCTATGCTGCAAAAGTAATTTACATAACAAAATGCCTTAAGTTAACTAAAACCAAACTCGATTGTATCCTATCACGTTTTGATCCATTTTTTATTCTTTCTGTCGATTCCGAATAAAAATTCATTATAAAATTATTGGCAGCAAAATTGTATTCGCTTTGTTACAAATTATTATTATGATGACAGGAGTTATGATGCAGTATTTCCATTGGTACTACCCAAGTGATGGTAGCCTGTGGAATAAATTAAAAAAAGAATCTCCGCGGCTTGCAGAATTAGGAATCACAGCAGTGTGGCTTCCTCCAGCATTTAAAGCAGCCGCGGGTGGTTACTCAGTAGGCTATGATGTGTATGACTTGTACGACTTAGGAGAGTTTGATCAAAAAGGTACGGTGAGAACAAAATATGGCACAAAAGAAGAATACTTACAAGCCATAAAAGTAGCTAATGAGGCAGGGATCCAAGTGTATGCAGATGTCGTAGTGAATCATCTTGCTGGCGCAGATGAAAGCGAAAAGATAAAGGCAATAAAAGTAAACCCAGAGGATAGGAATGAAGAAATCTCTGAGCCATACGACATTGAAGCATTTACAAAATTTACACATCCAGGAAGAAAGAAAACCTATTCAGATTTCGAATGGAATTTCACTTGTTTTTCTGGGACAGATTTCGATGCACTTAAAGAAGAATCTGGCATTTTCAGTATCATAAATGAAGCAGGAGAAGGTTGGGAAGAAATGATAGCAGATGAAAAAGGCAACTACGATTACTTAATGTATGCAGACATAGAATTTAGAAATCCTGCTGTTCGAGAGGAGCTAAAGAAATGGGGAAAATGGTACAAAGAAACCGCAGGATTCCAAGGCATAAGATTAGATGCGGTCAAGCATATTTCTCCTAAGTTTTACAATGAATGGTTGGCATTTATGAGAACAGCATTCGGTGAAGATTTTTTCGCAGTGGCAGAATATTGGGCACCAGGAGATTTACCTTCTCTTCAAAAATATATTGAAGCAACAGAAAGAAAAATATCACTTTTTGATGCTTCACTACATCATAATTTTCACGAAGCCAGTACTAAGGGAAGCGACTTTTATTTATCTTCAATATTCAACGAAACCATTACTGGCACAGACCCTAGCCTTTCCGTAACCGTGG
The DNA here is from genome assembly GCA_038222815.1 of Chitinophagales bacterium. Taxonomy (GTDB): domain Bacteria; phylum Bacteroidota; class Bacteroidia; order Chitinophagales; family Chitinophagaceae; genus Ferruginibacter. The sequence continues at coordinate 4,133 of JBBRHK010000101.1, read as the reverse complement.
TTGACAACCACGACACCCAACCTTTACAAGCACTAGAAGCGCCAGTACAAGACTGGTTTAAACCGATAGCCTACTCATTTATTTTACTAAGGTCGGATGGCTATCCTTGCATCTTCTACCCTGACTTGTATGGGGCAAAATATACTGACAAAGGAAACGACGGTAACGACCACGAGATTCACCTTTCGCCAGTAGTAGAACTGCCGAAACTCTTACAACTAAGACAGACCAATTGTAATGGAGAATTTCACGATTATTTAGACCATCCAAATTGTGTAGGCTGGTCTTGGGAAGGAACTAAGGATGCAAAAGGTTGCGTAGTAGTACTTAGCAATGGTGAGCCTGGGTTCAAGAAAATATATGCAGGAAAACATAATGCTGGTAAATTTTTCAAGGACTTTTTGAACAACACCGAAGGCAAAATTAAAATAGATGAAAATGGTGAGGCAGAATTTACCTGTCCCGCCGGCTCTATTTCGGTATGGTGTTTAGAATCGTAACACAAGCGAAAATCTTCAAATATTTACACGTAAATTTGCAGCCTTAAAAAACAGTAGCATTTATGTTCAATAATCTTTCGGAAAAATTAGAATCAGCGTTTAAAAATATTAAGGGCGAAGGCAGAATTACCGATCTAAACATTGCCAATACACTAAAAGATATCAGAAGAGCGTTGGTGGATGCCGATGTAAACTATAAGATTGCCAAAGAATTTACCGAAACAGTAAAGGAAAAAGCCCTTGGAAGCAAAGTATTGCTTGCCGTAAATCCTGGCCAGCAAATGGTAAAGATTGTTCAGGATGAACTTACTGAGCTAATGGGTGGAAAAGAAAGTCCTTTTGATATTTCTGGAAATCCTGCTATTATTTTAGTTGCTGGTCTTCAAGGAAGTGGTAAGACAACATTCTCTGGTAAGCTTGCTAATTATTTAAAAACTAAAAAAGGCAAGTCTCCCCTGTTGGTTGCTTGTGATATTTATCGTCCTGCAGCGATAGATCAGCTAGAGGTTTTGGGTCAGCAGATAGGGGTAGATGTATTTGCAGAAAGAGAAAATAAAGATGCCGTTTCTATTGCACTAAATGCAATCAAAGAAGCAAAAGCAAAAAATAAAAATGTAATCATCATTGATACAGCAGGTCGCTTGGCTATTGACGAGGAAATGATGAATGAAGTAGCAGCAGTAAAAGCAGCCATCAATCCACAAGAAATTCTTTTTGTAGTGGATAGTATGACAGGACAAGATGCTGTGAACACAGCAGCAGCTTTTAACGAAAGACTTGATTTTAGTGGCGTTGTACTTACAAAGTTAGATGGTGATACAAGAGGTGGTGCGGCTTTGAGTATTCAATATACTGTACAAAAGCCCATCAAATTTAGCAGTAGTGGAGAAAAGATGGATACACTCGATGTATTCTATCCAGAAAGGATGGCACAGCGTATCTTGGGAATGGGAGATATAGTAAGCTTGGTAGAGAAAGCTCAAGAGCAATTCGATGAAGCAGAAGCAGCCAAACTTGAAAAGAAAATTAGGAAAAATCAGTTTGATTTTGAAGATTTCAAAACCCAGCTGCAGCAAATAAAGAAGATGGGTAATATTAAAGACTTGATGGGAATGATTCCTGGCGTAGGCAAACAAATCAAAGACGTAGACATTAACGACAGCGCTTTCCAAAACATAGAGGCAATGATCAACTCTATGACTTTACAAGAACGCAGAAACCCAGATTTAATCGATAATTCAAGAAAAAATCGAATTGCAAAAGGAAGTGGTAAAGAGCTTAATGATGTAAATCAGTTCTTAAAACAATTTGAGCAAATGAAAGGGATGATGAAAATGATGAATAAGATGCCAATGGGGAGAATGCCGGGGAGACGTTAGTTTTGAGTGATGAGTGATTAGTTTTTTCCGATAAAGAGCTACTGTAACCGCCAAAAAGCCAGTGATTTATTGGATTATTGCTTGTTTTGAAAAGCAGTTAGATCCTTTACTATTCGCCTGATTGGTAATGAAAATTATTTTCTATTTTTCCTTATATTTATTTGGCAGAGGAAAGTCAGTGTTGTAACTTCGCCGTCCAATAAGTCTTTATTGGATTAACCCTATTTATTCACAACCAAGAAAATTTCTATTTTTTATGGCTGTTAAAATGAGATTGCAAAGACATGGTTCCAAGAAGAGACCATTCTACTTCATCGTGATTGCGGACGCAAGAGCCCCACGCGATGGAAAATTTATTCAAAAACTAGGTTCATACAACCCACTTACTGTCCCGGCTACTATTCAGGTAGATCGTCAGAAGGCGTTAGATTGGTTGCACAAAGGTGCACAGCCAACTGACACGGTTCGTCGTATCCTATCATTCAAAGGTGTATTGTACCTGAAGCATTTGCTTCGTGGTGTTACACTTGGTTTGTTTGATGAGGCTACCGCTATGGAAAAATTCACTACCTGGAATGCGGAGCATGATGTACAAGTTTCTAAGCGTCAAGGCGCTGATAAAAAAGCTCGTCAAGACAAGCGTAACGTACCAGTAGTAAAGAAAGTTGCAGAACCAGTTGTTACTAATGAAGAAGTTGCAGCAGATGCTGACTCAACAGAAGCACCAGTAGCAGTAGAAAATACGGAAGCAGTGGCTGAAACAGCGGCGGCAGAAGAGGCACCAAAGGCGGAGCAAACTCCGGCGACTGAAGAAGCTCCAGCAGAAGAGCCAAAAGTTGAGGAGCCAGCAGCTGAGCAAAAGCCTGCAGCAGAATAATATTAAAATTAATTTTGAAGATCCTTGTAACTTTCGTTGCAAGGATTTTTTTTGTTCAGGCAAAATTGTAGAAGACTATGGACAACTATTTTAAAATAGGAAGATTGGCCGCCAGTATTGGGTTAGAGGGGGAAATTATATTAGAACATAATCTGGGAAAAAAAACCGATTTGGCTGGCGTGCAAGCAATATTCCTTAATAGCGGCGAAGATAAATTTTTACCGCATTTTCTTTCACAGGCTAAAGCCTCTAAAACTAACGAGACCATCATCAAGTTAGAAGATATCCATACAATGGAATCTGCAAGAAAGCTGACTCCAAAAGATGTGTGGCTTTTAGAGAAAGACTTCAACCAGCATAAAAGCCAGGAATCTCCCATCGCCTTACTTGGTTTTCATATCATCAGTAATGGAAATAATTTGGGTGAGATCATCGAAATATTTGATATGCCACACCAGACGCTTTGTACCATTATTATAAACAATAAAGAAGTTTTAATTCCAATACATCCAGATAATACCATAAAGATTGATAGGAAGAATAAGCTGATTAATGTGGATATTCCTGATGGGTTGTTGGAAGTGTATCAGTAGTTAATTAGGATGATGTACAACCATTTTGATACCGTTGTCAATACTAAAAAAAATGAACGGATTTGAGGCTACGATGTCAGGTGCGAATGTCGGCAGGTTGACCTTCCTAAGCTCACCTAAATAACTTCGCCTTAGCAACGTTTCTGTTTTAAAAATATGTATTGAAAAATGGCTGCAACAGTGCTAAAAAAATATACAGATACGTACAATTTCAGGAATTTTAATATCCATTATATCGTTGCTTCGGCCTCATAACCGCAAATCTGTTTAACCATATGAAATGCACACTGCTGTTTTGTAATCCAATCGCCAAAGAAGAGACAGTTGTCTTTCGCGAGCACAACAAGCCACTGCGCCGGCAGAAGAGATTGCCAGAAACAAAATAAACATTGCTGGCAAAAAAATAAAGAAGAATAAATCTTAATTATTTTTTTAGCAGATTCATATCCGGCTGTGCATATTTATACACTTTAAAATAAATCGTGGTCTTCGTTTGATTCACTCCTTCTATTTTACTTATGCTGTCCACAAAATTTACCAGATGATTGTTGTCGCGGCACATCACATCTACTTCGAGATCATAATCACCGGAGGTCATAGCCAAAAAACTTACTTCAGGAAGTTTGGCTATTTTTTGAGCAACTTTTTCTTTGAACGTGGCAGGCCTTATATAAACTGCAATGTGCGCATAGCAATTAAAACCCACCATTTCCGGGTCTACCCTGCCTATAATGTTCACCGTACCGTCGTCCAATAACTTATTCAGTCGTGTGCGCACAGTACC
>JBBRHK010000100.1:0-8590 GCA_038222815.1 Chitinophagales bacterium | reverse complement strand
AAAAGACAGAAAGAAAATTTCTCGCCCAAGATTTTAAATTGGACACTTGGGAAAACTTAGAACCCATTCTACAATCTTTACTACAAAGGGAAATCAATAGTAAAGCCGAGCTAGAACAATGGATGAGTGATAGCAGCGAAGTAGAAGCAGCCATCAGCGAAGACGCTTGCTGGAGACAGATAAGAATGACTTGCGATACTACTAATGAGGAATTGGAAGATGCTTTTACCTATTTCTGTACAGAGCTTCAGCCAAAAATACAACCACTGTCAGATGCACTGAATAAGAAGCTGGTGCAATCTCCTTTCTTAAAAGAATTAGATGAAGCTACCTATCATACTTATTTACGTAGTGTGAAAAAAAGCATTGAATTATACCGAGAAGAAAATATTCCGCTGCAAGCAGAGATTGCAGTACTGCAACAGAAGTTTGGACAAATTACGGGAGCAATGTCTATCACCGTTGATGGAAAAGAATACACTTTGCAGCAAGCCGCAAAGTTTTTAGAAAGTAAGGATAGAAAAATAAGAGAAGACGTTTACATAAAAATACAAGAAAGAAGACTACAGGATACTGCTGCGCTCAATGAGTTATTTGACCAACTCATTGTATTGAGAAATAAAGAAGCACAACAAGCAGGCTTTGATAATTATAGAGATTATCGTTTTAAGGAACTAGGAAGATTTGACTATACTAAAGAAGATTGCTTTCAATTTCACGAAGCTGTAAAGCAATATGTACTTCCGCTTGTAAGCGAAATAAATCAACATAAAAAAAATAAGCTAGGCGTACATACATTACGCCCTTGGGATGCAGATGCAGAGCCGGAAGGCACCGAGCCGCTTAGACCATTTACAACGGGCGAAGAACTTTTAGAAAAATCAATTGCTTGTTTTCAAAAGTTGAGTCCATTTTTTGGAGATTGTCTTCGCACTATGAAAAGTATGCGGCACTTAGACCTAGAAAGCAGGATGGGTAAAGCACCGGGTGGTTATAATTGTCCATTGGCAGAAAGTGGCGCACCATTTATTTTTATGAATGCCGCTGGGCAAATGCACGATGTCACTACTATGGTACACGAAGGCGGTCACGCTGTGCATTCTTTCTTAGCGCATCCACTACCACTAGCAGGATTTAAAGAATACCCAATGGAGATTGCTGAGGTAGCGAGTATGGCAATGGAATTATTTAGTATGGATCATTGGGAAAGTTTTTTTGACAACGATGCAGATTTAAAAAGAGCTAAAGAGCATCAACTAGAAAGAGTGATTACCATTTTTCCTTGGATTGCGATTATTGATAAATTTCAACATTGGTTATACGAGCACGCTACACATACCCATGAGGAGCGCACTTCTGCCTGGGAAGCCATCCTAAAAGAGTTTCAAGATGATGTATATGATTATAGTGGGCTAGAAAAATATAGAGCCAATGCCTGGCAAAGACAACTGCACTTATTTGAAGTGCCGTTCTATTATATTGAGTATGGTATTGCCCAACTTGGCGCTATAGGAATGTGGATGCAGTATAAGCAAGACAAACAAAAAGCTTTGGATAATTATTGCACTGCCTTACAACTGGGTGGCACCAAAACCCTTCCTGAGTTATACAAAACTGCAGGACTAGAGTTTGATTTTTCTCCAGAGAAGATAAAAGGATTGATGAATTTTGTAAGTGGTGAGATGAAGGAGTTGATGAGTTAAATCATTTACCTCGTAAAGATTTGATCTTAATCACTTCTTCTATTTTTTTAAGAAACTCATCCAAGCTGAATGGCTTATTGAGGAATCCTTCTGCACCTACTTTTGTAGCTATTACATCAGTATCAACATTTGCGCTTACAAAAAGAATAGGAATATCAAAGGTGAACTCATTATTCTTTAATGACTCTGCTGCCGCTTCACCACCTATTTCTGGTACCCAGATATCCAGGATAACAAGATCGGGCTGCTCGTCAATAGCTACTTTTAATAAATCATTTGTATTGGCTAATGTAGTAGTCTTATACTGATAGTGCTTTAACACATCACTATACAACATTAATATACTTTCATCGTCATCGACTAATAATATCTTCTTATTCATTTTTTTCGGTTTGGGCTTTGGAAAAATTTACAGAATTTATTCCAAAATTAACAACGCATTTTTTCACAGCTTTACAGTGAGATTTCTACATTAAAGCTTACATTAATAGCAAACGCATTTATTTAGTTAAGTATTGAGGGCTTAGTTATTATTCAGATTTCGATTATTCTCTATTAGCTTCATATTTCCACAAATTCACAGCTCCTAAGAAGCCATCCTTATTAGTTTTAATATGAATATTTTCATCTAGCTTAAAATTGAGTAACTCTGCATTACCTCCGCTGATGTACAAGGTATCATAGTTGAATACGGTCTTTATAATTTTCAAAACCTTTTCCATCCGCTCATTCCATTTCTTTTCTCCCTTTTCCTGTAGCGCTGCTTCTCCTATATACTGGTCATAGTTTTTCTTCTTCGTTACCGGATGCTGACTTACCTCTAGATGTGGTAGCAGCTTTCCATTATGTGTAAGTGCAGTACCAAAGCCTGTCCCAAGCGTAAGAACCATTTCTAATCCATTTCCTTGTACAAGGCCAGCACCTTGAAAGTCTGCATCATTTACCGCTATCACTGGCACATTTAGCAATTGAATTAATTTTTCTTGTAAGTTGGTTTCAGCCCAGTATTCAGTACCAAGATTAGGCGCTGTCTTTACTACACCATCTTTTATGAAGCCGGGAAATCCTGCAGCAGCCTTATCAAAGTGTTCCGATTGGCTAGCTAATTCTTTTATAACTGCTAGTACTGCATCTGGCGTTGCAGGATTAGGCGTAGGCAGTCGCTTACGTTCTCCTAGCACATTTCCTTCACCATCTAATAAAATTGTTTTTATATGTGAGCCCCCAATATCTATGGCAAGTATTTTATCAGAAGTAGAAAATGAATTATTCATATGCAGTTTTTTTTGAAATGTAACACATTTTGAAAAAAGAAAAATAGATAATTCTTCAGAAATACAATAAAAGAGTAAAAAATTTCTAGAGCATAAAAAAAGCAGCGAATAGCTGCTCTTCTTTCCCATCTCTTAGTTCATATTTTGCCAACTCGAAATTCGTAATTTTTAATTCGTAATTCAAATGAGATTCGTAATTAAATTAATACATCGCTCCCTCTTTAATCAACTCAGGATGTAATTTTTGAAATCTCTTAATTCTAGGAATACTTTCGCCTACTACGTAACCCTGTCTAGGATTTAACTTGACGAAGTTTTGATGATAACCTTCTGCAATCCAAAATTTTGTCAACGGCACTATTTCTGCAGCAACAGGATCGCTATACTTTGCCTGTACTTTTGCCTTTGCTGCTTCGGCTTGTTGTTTCTCCATATCATTTGAGTAAAAAATAATAGAGCGATACTGTGCGCCTCTGTCTGGACCTTGACCATTTGCCTGCGTAGGATTCTGAGAATCAAAGTACACTTGTAGTAGGGTTTCATAACTTACTACTTTAGGATCATAATATACTTCAAGGGCTTCTGCGTGACCAGTACTCCCAGCACCCACTTCTTCATAAGTTGGGTTAGCTTCTTTACCACCAGCATAGCCAGAAACTGCTTCTTTTACTCCTTTCACGCTCTCAAAAACAGCTTCTACACACCAAAAACAGCCGCTTGCAAATGTTGCTTTGCTTAATCCTGCAAGATTTGCTGGTTCTACCTTGTCCATCTTTTCCGAGGTAGTATTGGTACTAGAATTTGTTTGCTTCTGCGCACAAGAGGCTAGAGAAACAAGCATCATTGCAGTCATTAAAAAACTGCTTATTGTCTTTATCATAGAATTTAATTTTATATACATACGAGAAAATCATACCAAAGGTGGAGAAAAGAAATGCTAAAACCAGCGTTTAATTTTAATGGTGCAACGAAAAAACCTATATTTTACCACTCATAAAGAAACACAGCATTGCTTACATAGCATATAAATTAACTTTGAACATTAAGCTAGCCTTATCTATTTCTCTCAGTCATAACATTGAGAAAAATATTTTGTTTGATACCAAATAATACAAATGCAAAAAAAAATAATATATATAGTTACGCTTCTTTTAATTTCGAAAATTTCCTTTGCCCAGCAAAAATGGAATTTAGAATCGGTAGTGAAGTATGCTATGGAGAATAATATCACAGTAAAGCTGAGCGAAATACAAGCAAAGAATGCGGCACTTACCTATGGGCAAAGTAAATTATCTATCTACCCTAACGCAAATGTGAATCTATCTCCAGGGCTAAGCAGTGGTAATAACCAAGATCCTACCACCTTTTCTCGAGTTACACAGACCTTCTTTAACACAGGCCTACAATTTCAAACTAGTGCCGACCTATTTAACTGGTACAGTAAGAAAAATCAAATCCTATCTAATGAGTGGGAATTAAAAGCCTCGATGGCCAATGTAGGTAAAGTAGCTAATGACATTGCCCTTGCTGCAGCCAATGCGTATTTACAAATCCTACTTGCACTAGAGCAACAAAAAATTACTGCGATACAAATAGAACAAACTGCCTCTCAACTTAGCAACACCAAAAAGCTTGTTGACGCCGGCTCACTTCCATATCTTAATCTTGTACAACTTGAGGCTCAGCTGGCGTTAGATAGTTCCAATTATATTTCTGCTAAAGGAAATGTGAGTCAGAGCATTCTTAACCTCAAAGGCTTTTTAAGCATAGATGCTGGAGAAAGTTTTGACATTGAAACACCATCAGTCACCAGTATTCCGCTAGAGCCTATTGCAGAATTACAGCCTGAGGACGTATATAATCTAGCTCTAAAAAACCAACCACTACAACAATTTAATGAGCTAAAACTAAAAGCAGCTAGTTATGCTACTGCATCTTCAAAAGGAGCTATGTATCCTACAATCGGTGTTTTTGGAGGATTGAGTACTAACTATTTATCTTTTAAGAAGAGACCCTTCTTTTCCCAAAATTTAACCGGATTTTCTCCTACGCCTTTTCAAGTTAATGTGGGAGGAACAAATTATACTGTAGAGCAACCTGTTTTTGTACAAGGTCCAATTGCAGGCTTTATAAGACCAGATGGAGTGTTTACCCAAGCCGGTAATAACTTTAGGAAATCATTTGGTCTAAATATCTCTGTTCCTATTTTTAATGGCGGCGCTGCTAAGACCAACTATAAGCGCAGCCAGTTGAATGAAGAAGGATTACAGATTCAAAAGCGACAAGACAATTTAAAACTCAAGCAAGATATTTACTCTGCTTACACAGCGGCGATCATTGCGCTGGAAAAATTTAATGCTAGCAACAAGTCAGTAACTGCTTCGCAAACTACTCTAGATTTTGCTAAAAAAAGATTTGAAGTAGGTGTGCTTGGTTCTTTTGATTTAATTACCACACAAAATAATTTACTGAGAGCAAAATTGGATTATACCATCAATCAGTTTGACTATATATTTAAAATGAAAGTGCTAGAATTTTATAGAGGACAAGGACTGAAATTATAAAACAGAAATAAAAAAGGTTATGACTAAAAGTACAAAATGGATTTTGATAGGAGTAGGCGTATTGGTTGTAGGGTTAGGCGTAGCCAGCTCTATGGGCGCATTTGGCAAAGCAGAGGGAATAAAAGTTACAGCAGAGAAAGTAGATGCGAGAACGATTATAGAGGTAGTAAATGCTAGTGGAAAAGTATATCCAGAAATTGAAGTAAAAGTGAGTCCAGACATTAGTGGAGAGATTACCCAACTTACCGTACAAGAAGGCGACACAGTAAAGAAGGGACAATTGCTAGCACGTATATATGCTGATGTATATAACATACAAAGGCAGCAAGCAGCCACAGGGGTGACACAAAGCCAAGCGCAGGTAGCCAACTCAAGAGCGGCATTAGAAGGATTACAAGTGCAAAGAGAGCAAGCCAAGAAAGCTTATGATATGCAGAAGAAACTCTACGATGAGAAGGTAATAAGTATGAGTGAATTTAATGTAGCAGATGGAAATTATAAATCTGCTATAGCTAATTACAATGCAGCTGTGGCTAGCCTTGGTGGCACCAATGCAGCTGTGCAAGGCGCAAGAGCTAATCTTGCTAAAGCTAATACTGACTTATCGAGAACTACGATTACAGCACCAATGGATGGAGTAGTAAGCCTTTTAAATGTAAAAGTCGGAGAGCAAGTGGCAGGAAATAGCTTTAATGTAGGAACAGAAATGCTGCGTATTGCAGATATGGATAAGATAGAAATACGAGTAGATGTAGGAGAGAATGATGTGCCAAAAGTAAAACTTGGCGACAGTGCTCTGATAGATATTGATGCGTATAGTGGAAGAAGATTTAAAGGAATCGTTACACAAATAGCGAGTAGTAATAATGGTGCTGCAGCACAATCAGCATTAGCAGCAGCTTCGAGTGATGTTACTCAGTACAAGGTCTATGTAAGAATTTTGAAAGAGAGTTATGTGGATTTATTGGGTAAGGGAAATTTCCCTTTCCGCCCGGGAATGAGCGCCAATGTAGACATACAAACGAGAGTAGTAAAGGATGTAGTGAGTGTGCCTATTAATGCAGTAACTACAAGAGTATTACCGGATAGCGTTGTAAATAAATTGAGGCTAGCTTCTAATGGTGCAGAAGTAGATGACCAAGAAGTAGTAGTATTTGTAAAAGATAGTGCCAATATAGTAAAGAAAGTTGTAGTAAAAACTGGCATACAAGACATCAATTATATTGAACTTACCAGCGGACTTAAAAAAGGACAAACTGTAGTAACTGGTCCTTATGATGTAGTAAGTAAAACACTGAAAGAAAAAGATAAGGTGAAGGTGGTAGATAAGAAAGAGTTGTTTGAGATGAAGAAGGAATAATGATAAGTTTTCTTTAGCGTTTACAGACCTAATTTTGCAGGCGGCACTTTGTTTAAAAGTGCTGCCTTTTTTCTACTATCTAATTCCCAATACTTGAAACCATTTTTTACTTTTTTATTTTTATTGATCATAAGTGCTACTCAAGCACAAACTACAAAACTTACCATTGTAGCAGAAAATGCAAATAGTGCCAGCTTAGTTATTATAAAAGTTACAGATAGTTCCGTAGTTTTTAAATCCACTTACAAAGACAGCGTTACAGCACAACTAGAAGCTAATACTAATTACCTCGTAAAGATGACCGCTACAGGCAAAACTACAGCTGAGCAATTTGTACCATTGAAAGAAGAGGCGATGACTATCTACCTAAACCTTGCTAATATTACTACAAAGCTAGATGCTGTAATCATCACCGCAAAGAAGCCGCTCATCACAAGAGAGGACGATAAGGAAATAGTGAACGCAGAAGTACTCGTAGCTAGTAGCACCAATGCTTTTGAAGTGCTAGAAAAAACTCCCGGCGCCATCATAGACCAAGATGGAAATGTATATTTAAGTAGTACAACACCAGCAACTGTTTACATCAATGGCAGAGAAATGAAATTGAGTGCATCGGATATTGCATCGCTACTTAAAAGTCTTCCGGCCAATAGTATTAGTAAAATAGAAATCTTGAGAACACCCTCTGCAAAGTACGATGCCAGCGGAAGCGGTGGCATTGTAAATATTGTATTGAAAAAAGGGGTGAAGATTGGTTTCAATGGCTCTGTAAATATTAGCAGCTTTCAAGGTGTGAAAAATACTTCATCAATAGGAGTGAGTGCTAATAAAGGTTCTGGGAAATGGAGTAGTTATGGCAGCTATCAATATACCAATAGTAATAATTACGAGAAGCTAAACTCAGAAAGAAAAATAACTTCTAATGCTAGTAGCGTGCTGCAGAATTCTTACACAACCTACCCTACGCAATCGCACTACGTAGGCGCAGGAACAGATTATCAATTCTCAAAAAAATTCAACCTAACCTACGATGCTAGTATGAATTATAGTGATGGCAATAGCACTGCTGACAATACAAATGAGTTATTACAGGTATCTACAGGAGGCGGTTCTAGCAGTAAGAGTCAATCACTCATCAATAACAATAATAAGTCCTATTACCTTTCTAATTCAATTGCTGGAAAATATAAAATAGATAGTGCTGGCAGCGAACTTGTCGCCGACATTAGTTATAATTTCTTTAATGCCAATAACGCACAAAACTACAATACCACACAAGGAAACAATAATAGTTTTCTTGTAGGAGGCGATGGCAAATTAAATAACGACAAGAATATTTTTACGGCTACTTTAGATTTTACTTATAAGCTTCCTTACAAAATAACCTTAGAATCTGGTCTAAAATTTACAGGAAGCAATAGCGAGAACCAAGCTAATTATTTTGTAGAAAAACAAGGACAGACGAGAATGGTCGATAGTTTTCAAACCAATCGTTTTAAATACGACGAAAAGATATCTGCCACTTATTTACAACTTGCCAAAAAATTCTACGGCTTCACTTTAAAGCCAGGATTACGATTAGAAACCACTAACATTAATGGCAATCAAATCATACCAAGAGATACTAGCTTCTCCATAAAGCGAACAGATTTATTTCCCTACGTTTATCTAAGCCACGGGCTATTTAAG
>JBBRHK010000099.1:0-8601 GCA_038222815.1 Chitinophagales bacterium | reverse complement strand
TACTTTTGCTTCCTCTCTTTTTATTCTATCAGCCTCCGCTTTTTTTGCAAGGTCAGCTTTTTTTGCATCAGCAATAGCTTTTTTTATGGCTGCATTTATAATGCCATCAACTTTCTTTATTTGAGCTTGCTTAGCGGCTATTTGTCCAGAAATACTCTTACCTTTTTTCTGCAATTCACTCAATATTCGATCTTGTTCTTGTTTCTGTTTCTCTAGTTGTACTACTTCTGTAGTTTGAGATTTTAAAGCTATATTTTTTGTTTGTTTTGCATTACTTAATGATGCTATTTTTTGTTTTCTTAATTCTTGCGTACGAAGAATATTTTGGCCTTGCATTTCTCTGTAATTTCTATAACTTTTCAGATAGGCGATTCTCTTTATAGCATCATTAAAATTGTCAGCAGAAAAAATAAAATTTAAGAAATCATAATTACTTCTATTCTTGTAGGCATATACCATACTCTTAGCGTATTCTTGTTTTAGAGTATCAAGAATACGACCGTATTTATTAATGTCTAACTGCATGCGATATACATTGTTGTCTATCACGGTTAAGTCTTTATCTATATTCTCTAGAATTTTTGCCTGAAGATTCACTTTATTATTTACGAGCTTCCATTGCAAAAAATTCTCACTAGTTTGTTTTTTATTTTCACTGAGCATAGCCTCTGCTTCTTGCATTTCTTTTTTTAGCTTTATGCGTTCCCGCTGTAACTCCTCGCTTGTAGGCGGTTGTGCGTGTAAGCTGCCTATATTGCCTATTGATAAAAGGAGGATAAAAAATAAAATTTTTCTAGTCATTGTTTTGGCTTGAGGATATTTATAATACGGTTCCAATAAAGTAAAGATTAATTTGCTTTATAACTTTTGGGAATAGAGAAATTTATTTCTAATTCTTTGTTAAATTCAACTCTTAAAAATTTTAAATTTAGGTCTATTTTATCTTGCTCTGCAATAAAAATCTTTCTTTCATTGGAGAAATTTATACCATCAATCATATTGTAAGAATCGTAAGTAATAGATGCGGTGCGCTGTCTACCTGCATCTACATCGTCAAGTTTTGAATGGGTTATCATTTTTGATTGCTTATCTATAGTAAGTAGATGCTTAAATTCTGTTCCTACATAAAATCCGGTAAATTTATTTACTGCTTCAGTGTAATCTGCTTTACTTGAGTTATAAAAAATAGGATTCCCAATCAGTAAGTTTTGAATAGTGGTAAAACTGAAAGGGATTTTAGTAACCGATTGTAAAAAATCAAGTGATCTGTACTGTACTTCTTTGGCTCTTTTATCTAGAAGAATCACACTATCAGGAGTAATATAGACTCTATAGACCTCTATATTTAGAATAGTTGCTGTGAGCGAAATCCATATAGCACTATCTTTTACAATCTTTACAATAGCTGTAATGTCTGGATTTTTTCCTTTGTTATCAGATGATTCTATTTTTAATTTTGCATTGAATGTTTTAAAATTAATAAAATTATTGTTCAAGGTAGTTATCAAACTGTCTGATAGAGATGGCTCTGATACTTTGGTAGTATCAGTTTTTGTAAGTATGTAGGTAGTATCCTTAGGTGCTATTACAGTTCCTATTACTCTTTTTGCAGAGCCACAACTGCTAAGAGCACTAATTAATACTACAAGAAAAGCTATATTTTTTAATTGTTTCATTTTATCATTTTATTCCGGTGTGTCCAAAACCGCCTGCTCCTCTTTCAGATTCGTTTAATTCATCCGCGGTTTCAAAACTAGCAAGTGTTACATTAGCTATTACTAATTGTGCTATTCTATCTCCAGTATTTATGACAAAATTTTCTTGTCCAAGATTAATCAATAAAACCTTAATTTCTCCTCTATAGTCTGAGTCGATTGTGCCAGGTGTATTAAGACAGGTAACACCATTTTTAAATGCGAGTCCGCTCCTAGGCCTTACTTGTATCTCATAACCCATTGGTATTTCTGTAAAAATTCCTGTAGGTACAAGAAATCGTTCACCAGGAGTAAGCGTTATTGGAGTATCTATAAATGCTCTAATATCTGCACCAGATGCACCTGCTGTGGCATAGTTCGGTGTAGGGTTATCAGATATATTTTTTAATGAAATTTTTATCGATTGCAAAAGTATATTTTTATGAGTTTAAATTTTTTGTAGCAAAACTGTAGCCTGTGCAAAAAGGCCTTCTTCTCTACCAGCAAACCCCATAGTTTCTGTGGTAGTTGCCTTTATAGAAACATCGCTATTGGCAATACCCAAAGCAGTACTAATTGCTTCTTGCATTGCTGGTACAAATGGTTTTATCTTTGGATTTTCTAGGCAAAGAGTAGAGTCAATATTTATAATTTGATATCCCTCTTTGGCTATTAAATCTCTACAATGTTTTAATAAAATAATACTGCTGATGTCTTTGTATTTTTCATCGTTGTTTGGAAAATGTACACCGATATCGCCAAGTGCTAATGCTCCAAGCATCGCATCACATATGGCATGTAAGAGTACATCTGCATCGCTATGTCCGTCTGCGCCCTTATGATGTGGTATCATTACACCACCTATCCAAAGTTCTCTTCCTGTTACAAGTTGATGGAAATCAATACCACTACCTATTCTGAAACTCATTTACTTTAGTTATTAATTTTTAATGATCAATTATCAATGGTTATTTGCAAATAGTCAATGATAATTTATGATTGCTAAGTTGAGATTTTTGGAGTGCGAGTAGTAGTAGGTTTCAACTCATATGTTATAAATCACTGTTCATCATTAAAATAGTAGTAATTATTAACAGAAATTGAAACTTCAATTTTAAACGCTAATCCCTAAACTTTTGACCTTCTCAGCCCCCCGAAAGTAACCAAAAAATGGCATAAAAAAAGCGTTCCGATTATACGGAACGCTCTTTCAAAAATTATGCGAAATTATTTTCCAGAGAAAACTAAGCTAAAACGTAAAGTATTAGAAAGTGGATTACGATTCACACCGCTTCCGTTTGAAAGAATGTAAGCAACATTCAATCCTACCACATTATAATTTAAACCAGCACCTACAGTTAGGTAACGACGATCACCCTTGTTTGGATTTTCGTAGAAATAACCAGCTCTGAAAGCAAATTGATCTTTATACATATACTCAGCACCTAGACCAACAGAAACCTCATTAAGTTCGCTATCACCGTTACCAGCATCGCTAAGAGAACTTAACCAGCTACTAGCAACTCCTTTATCACGGTACGCAGCTATAGCTGCAGGATCGTTTGCATTTGGAGGAGTAGGAACTAATAACTTGTTAGCATCAGCAGCGAAGCTTATTTTATTTTCAGCATCAAATACTTTAGTGTAAGCAACACCTACACCAAGATTAGCTGGTATAAAATCTTTATCAGCGTCATTATCTGTATAACCTACTTTAGCTCCTAGGTTGCTTAAAGTAACACCCCAGTTAAGACCAGCACCGTTTTCCGCAACTCCATTATGAAAATAATGTAAGTCACCTGCTACAGAACTACCTCTTTTGTAGTTTACACCACCAACAGCTCCACCTACTAGGTCAGAACTGATGTACTTAACACCCACACCAAGACCAGATTTTTCACCTAGCTTACGAGAGTAACCAACACCAACGTTGAACTCACGAGCCTTAAATGACTGTAAGTTAGTACCGTTTGCATCTGTGAACTGTATAACACCTTCGCTAAAATATTTGAAATCAAGACTTATTGCACTTGACTCATCTACTTTAAAAAATCCACCTAGTGTTCCTAGGTAAACATCTTTTAGGTTTAAATCACTAAACCAAGGAACGTAAGTAGCTCCTAATGAATATTTTTCTTTGGCAAAAGCAGCTTTACCAAGATTCCAAAATCCAGAATTGGCATCTGCAGAAGTAGCGATACCTGTCTCACCCATTGCGCCACTGCGAGCATCTGGTGATATTCTTAAAAATGGAACCGCTGTGGTTACTACTTTTTGATTACCCGTTGTTTGTGCATTTACCTCAGTAGCCGCACCTGCCAATAATAACAATAGGGCAGATAGTTTTAATGTTGCTTTTTTCATGCGATTTGACTTGTCTTGGTTAGGTAGACTTACCTCTATAAGCGTTGTTTTAAAAATTAATTATTGAGTTCTTTTATCGAAAATATGAAAAAATTGTAAACAATTGTTAAATAGCTCGATTTTTTTTTTAACATACTGTTCGTAAAGCTATAACGTTTTTATTTATTAATTAATATTACTTTACAATCGTTTTGCGAATATAGGGAGTTAAAACACATAAAAGAAATTTTATTTAAAAACTTATTAACGTAAAAAGTATATCAAATAATATGTTGTGATGATAAAATATTTATATTCGCAACTCTAAAATATATTAGTACAATAAATTTAATACCCACACGTTTTACATTTCGTATAAACAAACCAAATATGCAAAAATCAATTTCTCTCGGCTCAGTTGTTATGGTAGCAGTAGCTATCTTGAGCCTTTCCTCTTGTAAAAATGGCGGAATCTTTGGCAAAAAGAAATCTAAGTCAGATGTTACAGGATGGAATTACAATGATAAGAATATGGGCAACTTTAATGTTGCAAAGGTAAAGTATCCTAAAGCTGGACCAGGTTTGGTTTTTGTACAAGGCGGCTCATTTGTAATGGGGGCTAAGGATGAAGATGTAATGGGTGACTGGAACAATGTGCCAAGAAGAGTTACTATTCCTTCTTTCTTTATAGATGAAACTGAAGTAGCTAATGTGCACTACAGAGAATATTTATATTGGTTACAAAATACTTTTGATAACGATACTGCAATAATGAATAAGGCTTTGCCTGATACTCTTGTGTGGAGAGAGGAACTTGCTTATAATGAGCCTTATGTAGAGTATTATTTCAGATTTCCTTCCTACAATTATTATCCTGTAGTAGGAGTAAACTGGCGTCAAGCTTATGATTTCTGCGTATGGCGTACTGATAGGGTGAATGAATTAAAATTAATGAAAGGTGGATACCTTAAAAAGGATGCTGCTACTAGAGCTATGAAAGGTGGTGGTGCAGATGGTTCTTTTAATACAGAGACTTACCTATTTAATCCAGAACTTATTCAAAATAGAAATAAGCCAAAGAAATCTTCAATTAAAGACATAAACAACAAGCCTAAAACTACTGTAACAATGGAAGATGGTATCCTAAGTATGGGATACAGGTTACCCACAGAAGCTGAGTGGGAATACGCTGCTTATGGTTTGTTAGATCAGAATACAAAGCCTAGCAAAAAGGAAGGAAGACAAGGAGAGGAAAACAGATTTGAGCAACAAATTTATTCTTGGAGTAAAAATCCTAATGGATTAAGAGATAACAGGCGTGGTAGTATGCAAGGAAAATTTCTTGCAAACTTTAAAAGAGGAAGCGGAGACAATATGGGTATAGCTGGCGGTCTTAATGACAGAGCTGCTATCACAGGTCCAGTGAAATCTTTTTACCCTAATGCTTTTGGTGTATACAATATGAGTGGTAATGTGAGTGAGTGGGTAGCGGATGTGTACAGGCCAATGACTCCTTCTGATGGAGAAGACTTTAACTATTTTCGTGGTAATAAATTCCAGAAGTATTATAAAGATGCATCTGGAGAATATGAGCGTGATAGCTTAGGAAGACTTAAAAAGGAAGATATTAATGATGAAGATGTCGCTAATAGATTTAACTACCAAAAGAATGATGTAAGAAATTATCTTGATGGTGACTCTGCAAGTGGCGTAGCTTATGGTTATGGTATCACTACTTTAATTAATGATGAATCTAGAGTAATAAAAGGAGGCAGTTGGAATGATAGAGCCTACTGGTTATCTCCAGGTACTCGTAGATTTATGCAGGAAACTACTGCGGCTAGTACTGTAGGTTTCCGCTGTGCACAGACCTATCTTGGCCCACCTGAAGGAACAGGGTTTAGAACTGGTAATGTGTTCAAAACTAAAAGAGCAAAGAAGAAGAAATAAGAATGAATTAAGATAAAAGCTCCTGTAATTTTTGCAGGAGCTTTTTTTATGCAGTTACTCTAACTTTACTACCTATTTTTGAAGAGTCTTTTTACAAGAATTAATTTTAAAAGAAAATATTATTTATAGATGTCTATTATTGAGTTGTACAAAATTTATTTACAGTTCTCCAATGTTGTAACTGATACCAGAAAATTGAAGAATGGGGACCTTTTCTTTGCATTATCTGGCCCTAACTTCAATGGTAATAGCTTTGCTCATTCTGCGCTGGATCTCGGTGCATCCTATTGTATCTGCGATGATACATCAATAGGAGAGCATCCTCAATTTATTTTCGTAGATGATGTATTACTTTGCCTACAAGAACTTGCCCATCATCATAGGTTGCAATTTACCATCCCATTTATAGGCATCACAGGTAGTAATGGGAAAACTACTACTAAAGAATTGTTACATACTGTACTGAGTAAAAAATATAGATGCTATACTACAGAGGGTAATCTTAATAATCACATAGGTGTGCCGCTTACGTTACTTAAAATTAGAAATGATGCGGAGGTAGCCATTGTAGAAATGGGAGCTAATCATATGGGTGAGATTGCATCTTATTGTGCCTATGCGGCGCCTAACTATGGAATGATTACAAATTGTGGTAAGGCTCATCTAGAGGGATTTGGCAGTGAAGAGAATATAAAGAAAGGTAAAGGAGAATTATACAAAGCAGTGATACAAAATGATGGAGTTATTTTTCTAAATGAAGACTTTGATTATTTAAAAAAAATATCTGGTGATTACGAAAAGGTAGTAGAGTATAAACCAACCAATCATTTACTCCCAGATTCTTCTAGTAAGTTTTTAGAATTCAAAACTTTCAATGAAGGAGATGAAAGGATAGTAAAAACTCAACTTGTAGGCGATTATAATTTACCAAACGCCATCGCTGCCTTGTGTATTGGTCAGTATTTTGGAGTAGAAGAGAATGACATTGTAAATGCATTAGAGCAATACACACCTAGCAATAGTAGGTCGCAATTGATGACCTATAACAGCAATAGTATAGTAATGGATGCTTACAATGCAAACCCTTCTAGTATGAAGCTAGCCATAGAAAATTTTGGAAAGAGTAAGGCGGATGAAAAAATAATCTACCTAGGATCTATGAAAGAAATGGGCGCTTACAGCGATGGAGAACACGCCATAATTGTAAGCCTTTTGCAACAATTTAAATGGAAAGAAGTCGTACTGGTTGGGGAAGAGTTTGCTTCTACAAGAAGTGACTATAAATACTTTAAAACGACGGAGGAAGCGAAGCATTATTTTACCAGCCAAGCATATAGCAACGAGCAAATTCTTATAAAAGGAAGCCGTGGCCTAGCGCTAGAAAAATTATTGAGCTAGCATTGCAGAAAACCTTAATTTTACAACCCAAGATTTTGACTATTTAAATCTAAAGTTCATTAAAATATTATTCAGAGAGGTGTCCGAGTGGTTGAAGGAGCCCGCTTGGAAAGCGTGTATATGGGTAACTGTATCGAGGGTTCGAATCCCTTCCTCTCTGCTTTTTTTATTTTAAGTTGGCTTCATTGTTTTCAACACTTCATTGGCTGTTACCCCTCCTTTTATTCCAAAGTCTATTGTGCGTATCGGGAATGGAATCATAATACCATTTGCATCATAAGCTTGCTTTATTTTTATAATAGCGAGGCTTCTCGTTTCTAAATAAACGGCTTGCTCACAAGATTCTGCCCATATTCGCAACGAAAAATTGATGGAGCTGTCACCAAAGGCAATGAAGAAAAACTGAGTCTCCATATCAGTTGCCATTTGCGGTAAGTCTTTTACAGCGGCTAAGGTTATAGCTTTTACTCTTTCTAAATCTTCGCCATAAGAAACTCCTATCTCAATATCCATCCTTCTCATACCTAAGAGAGAATAATTTTGAATCGGGTTCTGAAAAACTTCTTTATTGGGAATGATAACCATTTGCCCCTGAAAAGTACGAATGACTGTGTCTCTCAGGGTTATAGCTTCTACTTTGCCCATATAATCCATTATCTGTACAGTATCGCCAACCTTAATGGGTTTTCTAAACGAGATAAAAATACCAGACATAAAATTGGCTGCAATATCCTGGAAGGCAAATGCCAATGCCAATCCAAGAATACCGGCACCTGCTAGGATAGAGGTTACTACTTTATCAAGATTTAATACGGATAGTGCTATGAAAATTACAGCCCCTACACTTAAAATATATACAAACGATGTAAATAGATTATTTAGGGCTTTGTTACTACTTACTTTATTAAATAACTTAGCGGTCATTTTCCTAATGAACTTCGCAATAAAAAGACCAATGAATACAATCAGTGCTGCCAGCAAAAAATTGGGAATGAGCTCTACACTACTTTTTGACCATTCACTTAATTTCTTAGTGATTAGTTCAATTGCCTTACTAAAATCCATTTTTTAATTTTTAATTGTGCAGAAAATACGGATAAATATTTGATATACAAGAACTGCTTAATTGGGGTGTAGCAATCTTTATAAAAATGAAAAGTCATAGAAAACCTGACATATTAAATTATTATGCGAGTATCAGTTAAACTTTTGTACC
>JBBRHK010000098.1:0-8660 GCA_038222815.1 Chitinophagales bacterium | reverse complement strand
ACAACATTCGCATCAGCAAGTTCCTTCACAACTACTTTATACGCACTCTCAGTATTAGCAAATTTTGTTGCGTCATTGTAGATATCTGGCGCAGCAAGTTCCATCTCTAAAGCTGCTTTCTTTGCTGTGATTTTCTCTACTAAAAGTTCTTGCTTTCGGAACTGTTCTTTTTTATCTACTTCCTGCTTTGTAGGTTTTTTCTCTACTGGCTTTGCAGCTACTTTTGGAGCAGCAACAGCTGCCGCTTTCTCTAGTCTTCTCTCTTCTGCAAGCCGTTCCACTTTACGTTGCTTCCAAGCCTCCCATTCTGCGTAGGTACCTTTAAATTCTACAATCTGATGGTCATCTATTTCCCATATTTTATTTGCAAGCTTACTTACAAAATATCTATCGTGACTTACTAATACGATACTTCCTTCATATTTAATCAATGACTCTGCAAGTAAGTCTACAGAGTGAATATCCAAGTGATTCGTAGGCTCATCTAGCATTAAGAAATTGGCTTTGCTAGCGATAGTTTTTGCTAACGCAACTCTAGCTTTTTCTCCACCACTAAGCACTTTAATTTTCTTATCTACAGCTTCCCCGCTAAACAGAAAAGCACCTAGCAAACTGCGAAGTTCTAAATCGGTTTTTCCGCTCCTTGCTTCCTTCAATTCTTCTAGTACATCATTGTTGCCATTTAAAGCTTCTAGCTGATGCTGCGCATAAAATGACTCTTGGACATTGTGCCCCCATATTCTTTCTCCATCAAATTTCTCTCTATCTGCAATAATGCGCAGTAACGTACTTTTTCCTTTACCATTTGCTCCTATTAATGCAATCTTATCACCTCTCTCAATCTCGGCAGAAGTACCATCTAAAATGTTGATGTCGCCAAAGCTTTTCTCAATATCTTTTAGGGTAACGATGGTGCGACCCGGTTGCTTTTCTACAGCAAAGTTTATCTTCATATTAGGACGCTGTAGTTCTACGTCTTCTATTCTATCCAGCTTTTCTAATCGTTTTACAATACTCTGCGCAGCCGCAGCCTTACTGGCTTTAGCCTTAAAGCGTTCTACAAATCTTTCATTCTGCCTGATGTAATCTTGTTGATTTTCAAAGGCCTTTTTCTGCATGTCTATTCTTATCTCTTTCTCCTGCTCATAGTAAGAATAGTTACCACTATAGATGTGCAG
The DNA here is from genome assembly GCA_038222815.1 of Chitinophagales bacterium. GTDB lineage: Bacteria > Bacteroidota > Bacteroidia > Chitinophagales > Chitinophagaceae > Ferruginibacter. Next base: position 7,482 of record JBBRHK010000098.1, on the reverse strand, counting down.
TTTTTCTTGATAAAGTTCCACCACTTTATTTACCATCCTATCTAAGAAAAAACGATCGTGACTTACAATCACCACTGCTCCAGGATAATGCAATAGATATTTTTCTAGCCACTCTATACTTGGTAAGTCCAAGTGATTCGTAGGCTCATCCAGTAACAAAACATCAGGGTTTTGCAAAATCATTTTGCTAAGCAATACCCTCATTCTCCAACCTCCACTAAATAATTTGTATTTTTTTCCTAGTTCTTCATTGGTAAAACCAAGACCTTGTAAAATTTCTTCTGTCTTATGGTGAATGCTATAACCATCTAGCACATCCATTTCGTGCAATAAATCTGCATAATCATTGGCTAATTTTTCATCGCCTGTTTTTTCTAATTCTGCTCCTACAATTTCCAGTTCTTTCTCTACTTGCTTTACTCTTTCAAAGGCGCCCATTGCCACCTCGAGGATAGAATCTTCTGTATCAAAACCTAATAAATCTTGATGAAGAAAGCCAATCGTTACGCCTTTTCCTTGCTCTACACTTCCTTCTGCAGGAGAATATTGTCTGGTCAGTACTTTTAGTAAGGTAGATTTTCCGGTACCATTGTAGCCCACCAAGCCAATTCTTTCATTGGGTTGTATATGCCAAGTAGCATCTTCTACAATAGTTCTTGCACCAAACTCAAAAGTCACATTTTGTAATCCTAATAACATCGCCTATTCAATTTTTTGCAAAAGTAATTGATTAGTTGTTAGTATTAGAAAGTGAATGGTAGGTGCTGGTTACTTTTCTCTGTAAAAGGCTTTAAAAATTAACCTTAAATTTTGATCACGGGTAAAATAGTTGTACAGCCAGTTACTAAAAACGGCAAATCTGTTTTTCACACCAAGAATGAGCATCAAGTGCAGACCCATCCAAATGAGCCACGCAAGGAAACCATTTATATGTATTTTCGGATTAGGTACATCTACTACTGCAAGGTTACGACCTACCGTTGCCATTGCTCCCTTATCGTTATATTCAAATTGTATAATTTGTTTTCTTCCACTTTGTTTTGCCACAAATAATAAGTTATTAGCTAGCATATCTGCCATTTGTATAGCTACTGGAGCTACTTGTGGGTGGCCGCTAGGCCAGGCGGGTTCTTCCATATAAGCCACATCTCCTATGGCAAATACATTTTCTATGTTAGACACTTTACATTCTCTATCTACCACTATTCTATTACCTCTAGCAAGCAAAGCATTGTCTATTCCTGTAGGTACGTTTCCTTTAATACCAGCTGCCCAAACCAGCAATGCGGTCGATATTTTTAATCCATCTTTTGTTTGCGCCACCGCTCCATCATAATCTGATAGTAAAGTATTTAAATGTACTTCTACTCCTAATTTCTGTAGATAACGTAGTGCATCTTTATGGGTTTTCTCACTCATAGCCCCGAGCAGATTGGGTGAGCCTTCAATTAGATGAATTTTCATTAAACTAAAATCCAATTCTGGGTAGTCTTTTGGAAGTACATCATTTCTGAGTTCTGCAATAGCGCCACTTAATTCCACACCAGTAGGGCCACCGCCTGCTATTACAATATTTAGAAGTCTCTCTCTTATAGTTTGGTCTTGTGTGGTTGTAGCCTCTTCAAGATCGCTAAGTAGCCTGTGCCTTATTTGCAAGGCCTCCACAGTGCTTTTCATAGGAAAAGCATGCTGCTCTATGTTGGCATTTCCGAAAAAATTTGTTCCTGCACCAGTCGCTATCACTAATGCATCATAACTCACAATCTCGTCTTCTACATTTACGGTTTTTTCTAGGGTATTAATGCTTCGAATATTACCCATTTGGTATCGTACGTTTTTACTATTTTGAAATACACGTCTAAATGGAAAAGAAATATTACTAGCATCTAAGCTACTAGTAGCTACTTGGTAAAACAGCGGTTGGAATTGATGAAAATTAAACCTATCAATTAGCAAAACTTCTACACTAGGCTTATTCATTAGTTTTCTTGCTAACCTTAATCCTCCAAAACCTCCACCTAAAATTACAATTTTCATCATTTTTTTACTTTTACATTAGTATAATTTACGTAGCCTAATCGTGTCTTTTAGTCCGCCAAGTAGACTTACCGCATCTTTACTCAAGTTCTTATCCAAATCTAATACCACATATCCTACTTCTTCGTTTGTCTTTAAATATTGACCCTCGATATTAATATTATTTTTACTGAGCAAAGTATTTACTCTACTCAAAACGCCTGGCACATTCCTGTGTATATGCAGAATGCGATGTGTGCCTTCTTGTGGCGGTAAAGCCAATGCTGGTATGCTGTGTGAGCCTATAGAACTTCCTTTTTCGAGATATTCCAAAAGTTTATTGGTGACGTCTACGCCAATATTTTGTTGTGCTTCTTGTGTACTACCGCCTATATGTGGGGTGAGTAATACATTGTCAATATTTTGTAGTCCAGTTATAAATAGGTCGCCATTTTTTTCTGGCTCTTCGGGAAAAACATCCACAGCTGCCCCTGCAATTTGATTTTTTGTAAGTGCTTCCTTTAATGCATTAATATCTACTACTGTTCCTCTAGCATAATTAATAAGGATGGCAGTTTTCTTCATCAACTTTAACTCATTCTTACCTATCAGTTTGTGAGTAGAATTAAGTTCTGGAATGTGCAATGTTACAATGTCTGCGGTTTTTAGTAATTCTTTTAGCCCATTGCTGTCGTTAGCATTGCCTAGTGGTAGTTTAGTTTCTACATCGTAATAAATAACCTTCATTCCTAAAGACTCTGCAAGGATACCAACTTGGGTACCTATATTGCCATATCCTATGATGCCTATTGTCTTTCCTCGGAGCTCATAGCTCCCACTCGCTTCTTTTAACCAAATACCTTCATGTGCAGCTTTATTCTTTGCAGGTATTTTTCTCATAAGCATAATAGATGCGCCTATTACTAGTTCTGCTACACTTCTTGTATTGCTGTAAGGAGCATTAAAGACTGCAACTCCGTTGTGTCTAGCAGCCATTAAATCTACTTGATTTACACCGATACAAAAACAGCCAATCGCCTGTAATTTTGTGGCTGCATTGAGAATAGCTGGACTTATATGTGTTTTACTTCTTATGCCTAGAATGTGCACTTTGGATATTTCATTGATTAATGCAGTTTCACTAAGTGCGGCATTTACTTGTTTTACATTGTTATATCCTGCTTGTGCAAACTTCTCTACCGCTATACTGCTAATGTTTTCTAGAAAAAGTATTTTGATTTTTTCTTTGGGATAACTTGTAAGTTTGTTAGCATTCAATGCCATATTTCTTTGTTTTTGCGCAAAGATACCTAAGAAAAAACTCTTGCCTCCGTATGATTAATGATTCGCTGTTTTATAAAAAAATCTATTGTTATTTGGCGTTCAGCTTATGCTTTGCCGCCATACTACTGGGTTGTGGTAATGGGGATAAGGATAAGGGTAATGAAGAGTCTAAAGCTGAGATTACTTACTTTAGTTTGCCCGCAATAGGTCAAGTCAATAAGGTAGAGAAGGAAAGGATAGGCAAAGAGGCGCAGGCCTGGTTTGGAAAATATATTGAAAATTCGGCTTTTGCAGGGGGTGTCATTGTAGCTAAAGATGGCGAAATTTTGTATGAAAAATATGCTGGTCCTGTGTCGCCAGACACTTCTAAAAAAGTAGATGAGCATACAGCGATGCATATTGCATCAGTGTCTAAAACCTTTACTGCTATGGTAGTTTTGCACCTTGCGGAGCAGGGAAAGATACATATTGATAGTAGTTTCTCTCACTATTTTCCTGCATTTAATTATGAGGGCGTTACTGTAAAGACCTTACTTAATCATAGAAGTGGACTGCCTAACTATCCTTACTTTATGGAAGAGCTATGGGAGGACAAGACGAAGATGGTAAGTAATAATGATGTGCTACAATTTTTAATAGAGAAGAAATCTTTATTGCCTATTGCCGTGAAAGCAGATACAAGGTTTAGTTATTGCAATACTAATTATGCTTTGCTCGCTTTACTTGTAGAGAAGGTGACTCAGCAGCCCTTTCCGGTATATATGAAGGATAGCATTTTCACTCCGTTGAGGATGGAGGACACGCATATATTCGTACCGTCAGATTCTAATAAGGTGACTCTGAGTTATACTTGGCGTAATGAAAAAATCCCTTTCAATTTCTTAGATCAAGTGTATGGAGATAAGAATATTTACAGCACACCTAGAGATTTATTACTTTGGGATAGGTTTTTAAAGTCTGGTTTGTTTCTTTCCGATGCTAGTCTGCAAGCTGCGTACACCCCTTACAGTAATGAAAGGCCTGGCACAAAAAATTACGGCTTAGGCTGGAGGATGCTTTTATTTCCTAATAATAAAAATATTGTTTTTCATAACGGATGGTGGCATGGTAATACTGCTGCTTTTATAAGATTACTAGATGAAGGGGTTACCATTATTGCATTAAATAACAGATACTCAAGTTCTGCTTATAAAGCAAAGATATTAGCAAATAGCTTTTATCCTTACTTTACCATTGAACCAGAAGATGAAGATTTTCAAAAAGAAACAACTTCCGATTCTGTTATAACTGCTGATTCTACTAGTAAAAAGCGCAGTTCAAATCTCAAAAAGTAATTATCGGTAAAAAAGCCGATATTTCTGATTATCGGCAAAAAAGCCGATATTTTCGATTATCGGCAAAAAAGCCGATATTTGATTTATGGCAAGAAAAAAAATTGCAATCCTTACTGGCGATATTATTCATTCTAGAGCTGATAAAAAGCAGAATTGGATGAGGATATTAAAGAAGATTCTGGTGAGGCAAGGCGATACTCCAAAACAATGGGAGATATATAGAGGAGATAGTTTTCAATTAGAGACCACGCCCAAAACAGCGCTTCGGCTAGCACTAGTTATCAAAGCCACTTTAAAAGAACTAAAAGATATTGACGTTCGTATCAGTATTGGCATAGGTGATAAAACCTTCAATGCTGCGAAGATTACAGAGTCTAATGGCTCCGCATTTATAAAATCTGGAGAAGGTTTTGACCAATTAAAAAAACAAACACTTACTATTCACTCTGCTAATGAGGCTTGGGATGAAGTGATCAATATTATGCTCACGCTAGCAATGCTTGCGGCAGATAATTTGAAGCCTACAACATCTGCCATAATGAAAGTAGCCTTAGAAAATGAAAATAGTAATCAACAAGAATTGGCCGCAAAGCTTAAGAAAACGCAAAGTAGTATAAGTGAAGGATTAAAGCGAGGAGGTAATGAAGAAATACAAGCGCTACTTAATTATTACGCCAAAACTGTTCTGCTATGACGATTATATTTCTAATCAAAATATTCTTAGCGCATTTGATTGGTGACTTTGTGCTACAACCAGAGGCTTGGGTGAAGGGGAAATCCATCTACAAGATAAAATCTAAGTTTCTTTATCGTCATATTTTAGTGCACACTATTTTGTTATTAATTGTACTTGGTTTTCAGCCTAGATACTACTTAGGTATTTTATTAATTGTTGTCACTCATTTTCTAATTGATCTAGCAAAAATTTATATACAGAATGATAGAAATAAACGGTTAGTATTTTTTGCAGACCAAGTACTTCATATTTTAATGTTATTGTGTACAGCAAGTATCTATTTCCCTTTCTCGTTCTCAGAGTTGCCTTTTAGTTTAAATCGTATTTTATTGCTAGCTACCGCAATAGTACTAGTGACTGTAGTAGCTGCAGTGGTTATGCAGGTTGTCATTTCACGCTGGGAGAAACTGGAAGAGCAGAAAGAAATAAAATCCGAAGGATTAGAAAAAGCAGGCTATTATATTGGAATCCTGGAGCGGTTGTTTGTTTTTGGTTTTATTGCCTTGAATCATTGGGAGGGGGTAGGATTTTTATTGGCCGCAAAATCTATTTTTAGATTTGGAGATTTAAGCAAAGCAAAAGATAGAAAACTTACCGAGTATATTCTTATAGGCACACTCATCAGCTTTGGCATTGCCATAGCAATAGCAGTGGGTTATGTAAGATTAAAGGAATGGGTGAATGGAAATCTGTAACTAAGCGATTCTTTCTAGTTATTGATTTCATTGAAATTATTATAAAACCCAAAATTGTAAATGAATATTTGGCTAAAAATAATTGTCGGAGTAAGTTTAGTAATAGTAGGGTTAATCGTCTTGATCCTTGCTTTTTTTTGCTATTCCCATTTTCGAGGTAAATATCTTCAATCAAAACACAAGGCTGATTTTATTAAAATATTTGGAGATTGGAAGCGTTCAAAACCCATGCTTGAGATTGGTGCTGCCTATGGCTGGCCATTTTTTATCATAACATTTATAAATAAAGAAGATTTAGAATTTGCATCAAAAAGTAAACTCACCGATGATTTTAAATCTGCAATAAGAAAGTACTACAGTTCAAATTTTGAAACTGATACTGCCATTTACTTTAGATACTTAAACCAAAAAGAATGAATCTTCTTCAAAAGGAAGAATACATTAACACCATCTACCCAAAAAATAAATAAGCCAAAAGTATCGCTGTAATTATCCCCACTAAATCTGCTAACAGCATTGCACCCACAGCATACCTTGTATTCTTTACAGAGATGGCTCCAAAATAAACAGCTATGACATAGAACGTAGTATCACTACTTCCTTGTAACACGCTACTCAAGTTTCCTTGGTAAGAATCAGCTCCAAATTGCTCCATAGTAGAAACCATCATTCCTCGTGCAGCACCGCCGCTAAAGGGTTTTACAAGTGCAGTAGGTAAGCCATCTACAAATCTTGTATCCATTCCAGTCATTCCAAAGAAGCTTTTTAGCCCATCTAATATCACATCAAACGTTCCGCTAGTGCGAAGTAGACTAATGGCAACCAACATTCCCACGAGGTAGGGAATAATTTTTACTGCCACTTCAAATCCATTCTTTGCACCATCAATAAAGGAAGAAAAAATATCTACTTTTTTATACAATCCGCCTGCTACAATAGCTAAGAATATAAAAAGTATTAATCCACTGCTCAGTGCAGATGAAAACTGCTGTACTTCTGCTTGTGGTAAGCTGGTGATAAACCAAATTAATGCCGCTATTACGGCAGATATACCAAGAATCCAAGTGATGATAACTGGCTGCAATAGATTTATTTTTTGCTTAAAAGAAACGATAAACATTGCAGCCATTGTAGCCACAAATGTTGCTATCATACAAGGAATAAAAATGCTCATAGGGTCTGTAGAGCCGCTAGAAGCCCTTATAGCAATAATACTTACCGGAATTAGTGTAAGCCCAGATGCGTGCAGGCAAAGAAACATTAGCTGTGCGTCACTGGCTCTATCTTTATCAGGATTTAATTCTTGCAAGCTTTCCATAGCCCTAAGTCCAAATGGGGTAGCGGCATTATCTAATCCTAATAGATTAGCAGAAAAATTCATCATCATATGACCCAGTGAAGGATGCCCTTTAGGAAT
>JBBRHK010000097.1:0-8688 GCA_038222815.1 Chitinophagales bacterium | reverse complement strand
CCTGGTAATTATACCCAATACAGAGAAGCAGTGAGCAAAGGATTATTGCAACAAGAAACGCAGCAAATAATGAAGCCTGTTGCTACAGAAACCACTCCTGTCAAACCAAAAGAAACTTCAAATCCTACCGCAACGAAGAAGTTGTCATTCAAAGAAAAATTTGAGTTAGAAACTTTAGAAAAGGAAATGCCCCTTCTACAAAAAGAGAAAACACAATTAGAAGATAGTATGCAAGGCGAACTGGATTATGAAAAACTACAAAAATCTGGAGATAGAATTACGGAGATCATTGCTTTGCTTGATGAGAAGGAGACAAGGTGGTTAGAGCTGAGTGAGCTATAGATCTTGTGTATGTCTTCGCCGTTTCGCAGTTGCCGCCGTTTCGCCGTGTGAATATCTTCTCGCAGCGACAGCGGCGTTGACAGCGAGAACGGCGACGCAAGATTAAAATTATTAGAATAATTTTTTTATTCCATAATAATTCCTTTTCCTTTGTTGCAATCAGCTTTGCCTCATTTATCCAAATAATATGCAACAAAAAATAACCCATCTCTTCTGCGATCTTGGCGGTGTACTTTTAAGCAATGGCTGGGATAGATATGCAAGAGCAAGGGCTATTGAGTTATTTCAACTAGAGGCAAAAGAAACCGAAGAACGACATAAACTTTATTTTCACACTTATGAAGTAGGAAAAGTAACAGGAGACCAATATTTAGATAATGTTATCTTTTACAAAGAGAGAGATTTTTCTAAAGAGACTTTTTTGAAATTTATGTGTGAGCAAACGACCGCTCATCCAGAAATGATTGAGCTTGTCAAAAGTCTCAAAGCCGAGTACGATCTCACAATGGCTACTATAAATAATGAGGGGAAAGACCTTAATCAATATCGTATTGAGCAATTTGGCTTAAAAGATATTTTTCATTTTTTTATAAGTAGCAGTATTGTACACGTAAGTAAACCAGATCCTGAAATATTTACTTTGGCATTAGACATTGCACAGGTAAATCCAGCTCAAGCCATTTACATTGATGATCGTATTCAATTTGTAGATATTGCAAAATCCTTTGGTATGCACGGCATTCATCACACTAGTTATGATACAACCGTAAAAGCATTTTCGGATTTCGGATTGACTTTATAAAATTACATACTACGCTCATTTGATGTTCGACCCCGCTGGGGTCGGGATACAGGCTAATATTTCTTTCTATAAACCTTTGACCCCGCTGGGGTCATAAATCGAACAATCTAAAATTTTGCGAATAGGATTTTCAAGTCTAGGATTCTCGAATAGATTGAGTGGTATCAGCATAATTGTTATACCTATGTCATTGATTCGCCACTGCGAATGAATAAATCATATCCCGAATAAATAAAGAGATTGTTCGGCATTATCCCTTCCAAAATTTATAAATGAAATATCATCTAAGTTAGATTTAAGGCAATGATGTACCCGTTTTCTGATGCCAGAGGCATTAAAGGTTTATAGAATAACAGTAAATGTACACACGACCCCAGCGGGGTCGCACATATATCCAAACTAATATTGACAAAAATTTCGAATCTAAAAATACGTATTTAGACTATCACCTAAATCAACAAATCCACCAATGCAGATGTCCAGCCCGTCTGATGGCTAGCTCCTAATCCCCTGCCCGTATCTCCGTGAAAATATTCATGGAATAAGATCAAATCTTTATTTTCTTCTCGCTTATAAAAAGGATTCGCTTGCGCATACAGTGGCCTGTTGCCATCTTCATCTCTTAGAAAAATACTTAGCAACCTTTGTGTGAGCAATTCTGCAATCTCTTTAAGATTTTTCTTTTCGCCGCTACCAGTTGGGAATTCCATTTTTAATTCATCACCATAAAAATCTCCATACTTCTTTAGCGAGGTAATAATCATATGATTGATGGGCATCCAAATAGGACCACGCCAATTACTATTACCACCAAACATATTGCTGGTACTATCTCCTGGGTTGTAGGATAGTGAATAGGTTTCTTTCCCTAGTATTAGGGTATAAGGAACCTTTTCATGGTACTTACTTACAGATCTAATACCATAGTCTGATAAGAATTCTTCTTCATTGAGCAGGTAATTTAGAATGTCTTTAAGTCGGTCTTCTTTTACCATACTCAGCAACGTTTCATCATCGTGCCGCACGGTATTAGGTACAAATAAACTATGCTCACCACGATAATTATTAAACCAAGAATATCGTTTTTGAAAATCTTTTAACTGTCTAAAACAATCTACAGAAATAGTAGTAACATCGAAGATAGGTGACACACCGACTACAGACCTCACCTTGATCGGAACTTGACTATTATTCTCTGTGGTAAGCATATCATAGAAGAAGCTGTCCTCTTCATTCCATAGTCCCAAAGAATTTAACGCCTCAGCGATAATAACAAAATGCTCATAGAATTTTGTAGCAGAATCTTCAAATGATAAATCATACTTAGCAATTTCAACAGCAATCTCCATCATATTGAGCGCATACATTCCTACCCAACTCGTACCATCTGCTTGGTCGAGCGTTACACCATCTGGTATCTCCCAACTTCTATTAAAAACGCCAATATTATCTAGTCCTAAGAAGCCTCCTTCAAAAATATTATTACCATTTTTATCTACTTTGTTTACCCACCAAGTAAAATTGATAATAAGTTTTTGAAAAATTGATTTTAGAAAATACAAATCTTTTTTACCATACATCTCGTGCTCTCGCTTGTATACTTTTAGCGCTGCAAATGCATGTACTGGTGGGTTAATATCGCTAAAGTCCCACTCATAAGAAGGAAGCTGACCATTAGGGTGCATAAACCATTCTCTCATCAAAAGTATTAATTGATGCTTGGCAAAGAAAGGATCTGCAATACTTAAAGCTATACATTGAAAAGCCGTATCCCAAGCGGCATACCAAGGATACTCCCACTTATCTGGCATCAAGAGTACATCTTGATTTTTTAGATATTTCCAACGGCTATTTCTTGATGTGGCTCGTTTCTCAGATATCGGTGTAATACCGTCACTCTCTGTAAGCCATCGCTGCACATCAAGGTGGTAATATTGTTTACTCCACATAAGTCCTGCTAGCGCCAGCCGCTGTATATTTCCTACTTCTGTGCCATAGCTTACTCCTATAATTGCTTTGTAAAATTCATCTGCCTCCTCCTTTCTTTCTGCAACAACTTCCTCTGCAGTTTTTGGGTGTTCATCAGCATATTTTTCCGACACTAATCGTAGATAAATGATTTTCTCTTCACCCGGTTGCACGATGGCTTTATGTACAGAGCAGCATTTTGTACCAGAACCCTTTTGTTTTAGCACATCATAATTTGCTCCAGTAATTATAGCATCGTGAAATGCATCTTTGGTGTAGCTAGAATTGTTTGGCGTACCAAATAGCTTCTCGTGATTTGTTTCATTCTCCGTAAATAAAACATCTGCATCGGGGTCTAATTGTAATTGATACACTCCTGTTCGTTCGTGTACAATCTCTATCACGCCTGCATCTTTTTTCCTGATGATGGGTTTCTCCTTAAGTCCGCCGTATTGCCATCTATTGTATAAAACTAAAGTAGGCAATAGTGTAATGGGCGCAGCTTCTTTCCCTCTATTTACAGCAGTAATTTTTATATGCACATCTTTGTTATCCTGCTTAGCGTATTCAATATATACATCAAAATATTTTCCTTCATCAAAGATTCCGGTATCCAGAATTTCATACTCTTCATCGTTCTTTCCCAGCTTTGCATTTTCTTCTAGTAGCTGCTTGTAGGGAAAAGCAGTTTGTGGCATTTTATACAAATACTTCATATAAGAATGCGTAGGTGTATTATCAAGATGGTAGTACAATTCTTTTACATCTTCTCCGTGGTTACCCTGTCCGTTGGCCAATCCAAAAAGTCGCTCCTTTAATATTTCATCTTTTCCATTCCACATTGCAAGGCTAAAGCAAATATTTTGACCATAATCTGTAAGTCCTGCAATGCCATCTTCTCCCCATAAAAAGCCTCTGCTAGCGGCGTGGTCAAAAGGGAAATATTGCCAAGGCCGACCTTCTTCACTGTAGTCTTCTCTCACTGTTCCCCATTGCCTTTCGCTGAGGTATGGTCCCCAAAGCGATAGCGGTATTTTCTTTTCCTGTGCATCCAATAATCTTATGCCTTCTTTAGTATGTGGTACTTTCATCTTTTTATTTAATTGGTTGGATTCTCCTTCAACACAAAACAAGTAGACAGCGCCAATGTTTCCTGCGGTTGTAAAATCTTTAATCCTATGCCGTTATTAAAACAATCTGCTGCGGCACTTAAGTTTTCTAATGCAATACTCTGCCTGTGTGGCGGCGTATATATTTGTAAAAATGGGTAACCTACACCCGGTTTTATTTGTACTTCCAATCCATTCTTCGGATTTCTAATCACAGCAAGCGGCTGGCAAGTATCTCTATTTAACCTAAAACAATGGTCAAATTTTTCGTCTCCTATTGTTCTTAGCCCGGTGTACTTTTCATATTCTACTTCGTCGCCAGTGGGTATCATATCATCTGCAAATATGATTCCGGTACCTGTCTGAAACTCTAATAAATAATCATCAATAGTATCTCCAAGGGTAAAATAAGGATGCCATCCATCTGCCATAGGAATATCAACTTCATCCTCGTTCTTTATAATAGTATGTATGTATAGTTCGTTGTCTTTTTTTAATTCATATTGTATTTCCAAATTGTATTTAAACGGGTAGCCCTCAAAATTTCTATTGTAAGAATAGTTGATCGTAAGGCGAGCAAAATCTTTCTCAGCTATCATTTCTTTGATGATAAACTTCGCATCGTATACAAGTCCATGTATAGCGTGGTTTCCAAGCTTAAATTTATTGAGTTGATATTCAATATTATCGAAACGATATTCTCCATCCCTTACTCGGCATACAAATGGGTTCATCTTAGCAGACTTGAATCCAAGTGCTTCTTTATTTATCTTATACTCTTCATAATTATTATAGCTATCTATTGAATTATGAAAACCATTCTTGGTAGCTATTGAGAAAGCGTGCAGGATACCACCACAATTTGGAATAATCTCTGCGAAGCAACTATTATCTGTGTTGCTTAGGGTTACAATATCAAAACCGTTTTTAATTCCTTCTTTAATGTTAAACATATATCGATTTCTAGAACGCACTAAGGTAATTCATCTTTAACGATTAATGAATTCGATAGCTTCCACAACCCTCGTACCTTAATATGCGTATATTTATCTTGGCTGAGTATTTGTACCGAATAACTCAGTTCATCAAAAAACCTAATAATGAAATCAATGTTTTTTATTCAAATTATTATCGCTGCCAGCTTATCATTTTCAACAGGCTGTAAGGGGCCAGAAAACAATATAGATATGGCTGATGCAAATGTCAATCAGCCCCAAATTACGACAGAAGTCAAAACTGAATTACCAGTCCCTATTACTACTACTAAAGCGCAAGATGGCACTGAAACTACTACAGTTTTAGATGTAAAGAAGGCTACGCCAACACCTGTAAAAGAAGCTGTGTCAAAAACGGAGGTAGTGACCTCACAAAAAGAAGTCATCATAGAAACTACTCCTCCAAAAACTACAACTGAAGTCACTCTAGCCACTCATGAAGCATTCAACAGTATGCTTCAAAAATATGTTACTGACGGCGGCACTGTAAATTATGCTGCTTGGAAAAAATCAGAATCTGACTTAGATAGTTATTTGCAAAGTCTAGCAGCTGCCATTCCATCTGCATCAACAGCAAGAAATGAGGCACTCGCTTATTGGATAAACGCCTATAATGCTTATACCGTAAAATTAATTTTAAAAAATTATCCCGTAGCTAAGATTACAGACCTTAATGGCGGCAAGCCTTGGGATGTGCAATGGATCACACTTGCAGGTAAAAAGTATAGCCTCAATGATATTGAAAACAAAGTAATTCGCCCTACTTTTAAAGAGCCAAGAATACATTTTGCCGTTAACTGCGCAGCAAAATCTTGTCCTCCGTTAGCTAACAAAGCATTTACAGCTGCCAATCTCAACTCAATGCTAGAGCAAAGAACCAAAGCATTCGTCAATTCAAATCTTAATACCATTACAAAAGATAAGTTGATGCTTTCAAATATTTTTAATTGGTATAAGGAAGATTTTGGAAGCGTTGTTGCTTTCATCAACAAATATTCTAATGTGAAAGCAGACCAGAATGCAAGTATTAGTTTTAATGAATACAATTGGGCATTAAATAAGTAATACATTTAGGTTATAAAAACTCTATATGCAGCATATTGTAATTATTGGAAATGGAATAGCCGGTACAACTGCTGCAAGGCAGATCAGAAAAATGAGTGCCGCAAAAATTTCTATAATTTCTGCAGAGTCAGAATATTTCTTTAGCCGCACTGCATTGATGTATGTGTATATGGGTCACATGAAGTTTGAGCAAACGCAACCATACGAGAATAACTTTTGGGCAAAGAACAAAATAGACTTAGTAAAGGCTAGGGTAAACAAAGTAGATTATTCTAAACAATTATTGGAATTAGATAATGACTCTACGATAGCTTATGATAAATTAATTATAGCAACAGGTAGTAAAACAAATATGTTTAACTGGCCCGGACAAGATGCAGATGGCGTTGTTGGTTTGTATAGTAAGCAAGATTTAGAAAAAATAGAAGAACTTACTCCCGGCTGCGAAGCCGCTGTGGTAGTGGGTGGAGGGCTTATAGGAATAGAGCTTGCAGAAATGTTGCATAGCAGAAATATTCCGACTACGTTACTCGTAAGAGAAAACAGTTTTTGGAATATGGTGCTCCCTAAAGAAGAGAGCGCTATGGTGAATAGAGAAATAAAACGCCATCACGTCAATCTTATGCTAGAGTCAGAAATGGACAGCATAGAAAAAGATGAAGATGGAAAAGTAACTTCCATCATTACCAAAGCTGGTAAAACACTTCCTTGCGGCATTGTAGGTATTACAACTGGCGTATCTCCCAATATTAATTTTTTAAAGGATGGGGAAATGGAAGTTGACAAGGGGATTTTAGTCAATGAATTTTTAGAAACCAATATTCCAAACGTTTTTGCTATTGGCGATTGCGCACAAAGAAGAGAAGCATTGCCAGGGCGTAGACCTATTGAAGCGGTATGGTACACGGGTCGTATGATGGGAGAAGCAGTAGAGTTAAGCGTAGTGGGCAAAAGAACAGCCTATAACCCAGGCCCTTGGTTCAATTCTGCTAAGTTTTTCAATATTGAATATCAAACTTATGGCAATGTAAATGCAGAAGCCAAGGATGGAGAAGCGCATTTTTACTGGGAAAATAAAGAAGGCAATCAATCAATTAGATTGGCTTATGATAAAGAAAAAGATACTTTTCTCGGCATTAATTTGATGGGTATCAGAATGCGACACGAATATTTCCATAATGCTTTACTACAAGAACAAAGCGTACAGCTGGTAGTCAATAATATTCGCCAAGCAAACTTTGATCCTGAGTTTTATAAAAAATTAGAACCTACTATTCAAGCGGCATTTCATCAATCATTCCTTACAGCCTAGTTGTTGTAACCTAAAATTTTATTATGAACGTTATAGATAATGCAGCCGTTGACAGTAAGGAACATTCTGGGAAAGAACATTCTATTATTCAAAAAATAGCTACTGCCATTGGGCTCATTGGATTTTTTATTCTAATTCTTGCTTTAGCTAATGTTCAATTTCCTAACAAAACTGTGTGGCTCACGATATCCCTTGTAAGCATTGTAGCTGGTATAATATTATTTGCTAGAGATGTACATTTAAATAAGCCTGCTGGTATACAATGGGATGGCACTTGGTTTAAAAGTATGAGTAGCAGAGGTGCTTGGGCTTGGGGTTTAGGCATCTTACTTACTGCATTTTATGTGGTGCTGTATTGGTTTCCACAATATCTAGGTTTGAATGGCGATAAGCCAAATACAGGCTTGGTTGCTTTTTTCGATCCTCTTAGTTTGCTCATCAGTGGAAAGCCTGCTTCGCAATGGTTTGTATACGGCAGTCTTTATACCATTGCCATATTAGGCTTTGGTTATAAATTTATTTTAAAATACAGGCATAATAAATATCAGGTTGTACGCACCTGCTCTGTGATGTTTTTCCAATTGGGTTTTGCATTTTTAATTCCAGAAATTCTTTCGAAGCTTAATCCTGACAAGCCCTACTTTGGAGATCCTAAAAATATGTGGCCACTCAATTATTATTATTTTGATAAATGGCACGTAGAAGAAATGACCACAAGTGGAAATTTTGGAATGTGGATGTTAATCATCGGGCTGGGGTTAATTTTTGTAATCTCTCCAATTCTCACTTACTTCTATGGTAAGCGCTGGTATTGTAGCTGGGTGTGCGGCTGTGGCGGCTTGGCAGAAACTGCAGGAGATTCATTTCGGCATTTATCTGATAAATCTGAGAAGGCTTGGAAGTTTGAGCGCATCAGCATACACGCAGTTTTAGTGTTTGCATTTGTCATGACGGTGAGCGTTGTATATTCTTACCTTAATAATGAGCCAGATAAGTTTTGGCTTACAAAAGATGTTTTCATTTATGGTATTGTAGGATTGCTTGCTTTGCTTACTAGCGCCATTTTTGTTTTCAAAAGAAAGTCAATGGATAAAG
>JBBRHK010000096.1:0-8741 GCA_038222815.1 Chitinophagales bacterium | reverse complement strand
AGTAGCAAGTTAGATTTTGAAAATTTGATGCAAGGCTACCAAGAAGTAACTTCTTTTTTTCCGGAGCCAAAATTTTATGTAAGTATGGTACACGGTAAGTTACCGCCAGAGCAGAAAGAAACAAATATGCAGCGTTTTGTTAGAAATGATACTCAAATTATGGTAAGTACCACGGTTATAGAAGTAGGCGTAAATGTGCCCAATGCTACCGTAATGGTGATAGAAAGTGCGGAGCGATTTGGGCTTGCGCAATTGCATCAGCTTAGAGGAAGGGTAGGAAGAGGTGGAGAGAAAAGTTATTGCGTGTTACTCACTTCACCTAAGATTGGGAAAGAATCTCGGGAGCGGATGAGTACTATGGTGGCTACAAATGATGGCTTTAAAATAGCTGAGAAAGATTTAGAACTACGAGGGCCAGGAGAAATAGAAGGCACAAGGCAAAGCGGGGCTTTAAATTTCAAATTGGCGAGTATAATTAACGATAGAGCTATGTTGGAAGTGGCAAGAACGGTAGCAGAAAATATTCTTACAGAAGATAATGCCTTGGAGTTACCACAACACCAGTGTATTAAAAACTATCTACAAAGAATAAAAGGTAAAACAAAGTGGAGTAAAATTTCTTAGTAAGTATAAGAATTAAATTTATCCGATAGGAAAAAGCTGTTTCATCAAAAAACAACAAATTGCCTTTTATCAAAAATTGTGAAGTTGTTAATAATTAATAAAAAACGCCTTCAATAGCATCGCACAGTAGTTAAATCTCGTAATTAAAGTGTAATTTGAAACGAAAAATTGTTGTGATTTTGAAAACCCCCTCGATATTAAAAAAAATAGTATTTCTTGTCATTGCTCTTGGTTCGTTCCTAGGTAGCTACGCCCAGTTGGAGTTTGTAGAAAACAAAGGTCAATGGAATGCGTCAGTGAAGTATAGAAGTTCTGTAAATAACGGTTCTTTTTATTTGGAAAAGAATGGTTTTACGGTTTCCGTGCAGAACCCAGAGGATATGAAACTACTTACAGAATCTATGCACGGGCATAGCGATATTTCTGGAGCTAAGTCTAAGCCTTTACCTAATAATCAAAAAGTTGTAGTGCGATCTCACGCATACAAAGTTTCCTTTTTTGGAGCGAACAGTGCAGCGCCAATGCAGGCCAGTCGTGCGCTTACCAGTTATAATAATTATTTTTTAGGTAAGGATAGTAAAAATTGGGCATCTGAGTGTAAGTTGTATGGAGAGGTACTTTACAAAAATGTGTATCCCAATATTGATGTAAGATATTATAATAATGGGAGTACTTTAAAGTATGACTTTATCGTAAATCCTGGTGGGAACCCAAATGCGATAGGCTTGCGATATGAGGGAGTTGATGGATTAAAAATTGAACAAAATAAATTAATCATTAAAACTTCTGTGGGTGATGTAAAAGAACTTGAGCCATTTAGCTATCAGGCGAGTATAAAAGGTCAAGAAAAAGTTGAATGTTCCTATGTATTGAAAGATAATGTCGTAAGCTTTAAGGTGAAGAAATATGATCCTAGTAAAACACTAGTTATAGATCCTACAATTATATTCTCGTCATTCACTGGAAGCTCTTCGGATAATTGGGGATTCAGTGCTACTCCGGGCCCAGACGGAAGCTTTTTTGCTGGCGGCATTTCATTCGGTACAGGTTATCCCGTTAGTATCGGGGCCTATGATGTGACTTTTAATGGTGGCTTAGCCACGAGCGGATTGGCTGGGTATGATATAGCGATTTTTAAATTTAATGCTAACGGAAGTAATAGGGTATATGCCACCTACCTTGGTGGCTCTAGTAATGAGCAGGTGCATAGTATGATTGCAGATGCACAAGGCAATTTGATTATTGCAGGTGCTTCTAATTCTTCTGATTATCCTCAAGTAGGTTTGTCTGGTTTTGCAGATCCAGGGGGTAGTTATGATATTATTATTTCAAAGCTTTCTGCAACGGGCGCAGCTCTCATTGGCTCTGCAAAAATAGGAGGTAGTGATAGAGATGGCATTAACATCAGACCAAAATTTGAAGGTACCCAAGGTGTAGAAAGTATCAGAAAAAATTATGGAGATGATGCAAGAAGTGAAGTAATATTAGATGCCAATAATAATGTAATTCTGGCGTCATCCTCTCAATCTACAAATTTCCCAGTGCTTGGTTCTGGTATTCAAAATACGTTAAGAGGTAAGCAAGATGGTGTTATTTTAAAACTTACCCCTAATCTAAATAGTATAATATTTAGCACTTATTTTGGCGGAGCAGAAAATGATGCTTGTTTCGTGGTAAGTATCAATCCCAATAATAATAATATTTATGTAGGTGGCTCAACAGAGTCCAATGATTTACCAGGAAATACAGCAGGAACCATTGGCCCGACAGCTCCAGCTGGCACTAATGGTTTCGTTACCATCGTAAATCCTATTGGAGCTGTAAGTCTTGTGGCTACCACTTATATAGGGACAGCCACAGATGATATGTTATTTGGTTTAAAGTTCGATAGGCAGGGCTTCCCGTACGTAATGGGTACTACGAATAGTGCTTCTTGGCCTATAATAAATGCAGCGTATTCAGATGCCGGGGCAAAACAGTTTATAGGTAAAATGCAGCCTAATTTATCTGCGTATGTATATAGCACAGTTTTTGGAAATGGGTCTTCTTTACCTAATATTTCTCCTATAGCCTTTCTGGTAGATAGGTGTGAGAATGTATATATTTCTGGCTGGGGAGGAGGTATTAATACGCAATCTTATGGCCAAGGAACAACAGCAAATTTACCACTTACCAATCCTTTAGCCGGCGTACCACCGCCAGATGGACGAGACTTTTACTTTTTCGTACTAGAGAAAAATGCCAGTACAAGATTGTTTGCGAGCAACTTTGGGCAAAATGGAGGGGCATTTGGCGACCACGTAGATGGTGGTACAAGTAGATTTGATGAGCAAGGAGTTATATACCAAGCTATCTGTGCTAATTGTGCAGGTGGTGCTGTGTTTCCAACCACTGGTGGTGTATGGGCAGCTAATAATGGAAGTAGTAATTGTAACCAAGCTGCTTTAAAAATTGATATGAATTTCGCAGGGGTAGGTGCACAAGTGCAAGTATCTATAGGAGGTGTAATTAATGATTCTACAGCGTGCGTAAATACAGAAATTGTTTTTAAAGACTTAGTAGTAAATGGAAAGAGATTGTTTTTTGATTTTGGAGATGGGTCACCCATCCAAACCATTATTCCTCCAGTATCGTCTGTAACCCATACCTACGCTGCACCAGGCGTATATACAGCTATTCTGATAGCAGAAGATAGTAGCACATGCAATGTCAGAGATACCTCTAGAGTTAGAGTTTTTGTAGGTGCCAATAGAGCTTTACTTGATTTTGTACCAGCAAAGCAAGCTCCTTGTGAATCATTGACCTTTAATTTTACTAATACAACTACAGGGTCTATATCCAATAATTTCACTGCACGTAATTTTTATTGGGATTATGGTGATGGCTCTCCAAGAGATACTGTGAATGGCTTCGCACCCAGTCCTGCTATTCATACTTATGCTCAGCCGGGAACTTATGACGTTAAGCTATTTATTACTGGTACTAATTTTTGTAATAGTCCGGATTCCATAACTAAGACGATTAGAATTGCACCGCTTGTAAAAGCAATATTTACTGCACCAGCCCGAGGTTGTGTGCCATTTATAGTAAATTTTGAGAATGAAAGTCTTGCTGGTGAGAGTTTTGAATGGCAGTTTGATGATGGTACTATTTTTTCTACAGATGTAGAACCTACTTTTACTTTTACCGTACCTGGTACTTATAGAGTAAGGCTTATAGCTACTGATACCAACACTTGTAATAGAATAGATACCTCTGCTTATTCAACAATTACTGTGTTCCCAATACCTGTCGCAAATGCCACTTGGAGTCCTAATCCTCCAATTGAAAATACGCCTGTGACATTTACTAATTTATCTTCACCAGATGCCATTCGTTTCCTTTGGAAATTTGGGGATGGAGATAGTACGACTGTAAGAAACCCTGTGCACGAGTATGATAGCACCGGTACTTATAATGTAGAGTTATTGGCTTATAATATTGCAAACTGTGCAGATACGTTCCGTTTTTCTGTGAGTGTCATTGTGCTACCGTTACTAGATGTTCCCAATGCATTTACACCTGGTAAGTTTGGAGAAAATGGAATCGTCAAAGTCAGAGGATTTGGAATAAGAAGAATGAATTTTAAAATTTACAACAGGTGGGGGCAATTAGTTTTTCAATCCAATGATAAAAACATTGGTTGGGATGGAACATTTAAAGGAAAGCTACAACCGTTAGATGTATATGCTTACACACTAGATGCAGAATTAGTTACTGGTGAAAAAATAAGAAAAACTGGTGATATTACTTTGTTGAAATAGAGGTTAAAACCTTACTAATATAAATGTGTTAATTCATAATAATGCAACCCAAGGAACAAAAGTTATGTTGTATTTTTAGTAGTCGCAAAAAAGAAAATGAGTAAGAAAGGGAAAAAAATATTATTGGGATTTGTGTTGTTGTTTTCGAGTGTAATTACTTGGGGGCAAGATTTGCACTTTTCTCAGTTTTATAATAGTCCACTTACTACAAATCCTGCTAATACAGGTTTTATACCAGATGCAAGTTATAGGCTAGGCGTAAATTATCGCACCCAGTATAGTAACATAATGCAGATTCCTTATAAGACTTTTAGCGCATTTGCAGATGCAAAATTTATGGAAGATAGATTGGAGAATGGCTGGTTAGGTCTAGGCTTGGTGATGCTAGGAGATGAAGCTGGTTCTGGCACGTTAAAATCTACTAAAGTATATGGCTCGGTGGCATACCATCAGTTATTAGGATATAATAGTTTGCTCAGCGCAGGATTTAATTTGGGGTATGCGCAAAAAAGAATTGATCCTAGTAGGCTAAAGTTTCCAGACCAATTTGACGGTAAATTTTTTGATGTTAATCGTACAACGAACGTGCAATTAGCCAATACCAGTGCCAGTTATTTTGACTTACAGGCTGGTCTTAATTATGCTTACTTCCCTACGGATGATATTTATAT
Organism: Chitinophagales bacterium; assembly: GCA_038222815.1. GTDB lineage: Bacteria > Bacteroidota > Bacteroidia > Chitinophagales > Chitinophagaceae > Ferruginibacter. The sequence continues at coordinate 3,643 of JBBRHK010000096.1, read as the reverse complement.
TAATGCTGGCTACAGTGCACAGCATGTAAATAGACCAAGGGAATCATTTTTCGATGATAAAACAAATTCAAGCCTAGTGCCAGTAAGGCATATCGCTTTCGCAAATGCTATAATAAAGGTGAGTGACAGGGTAATTATTAATCCGAATATTTATTATTCTAATCAGGTAAAGGCAAGTGAACTTGCAGGCGGCCTGCGGGCTAATTATAATTTGTCAGAAGCCGGCGAAACTCAATTTATTGCGGGTTTATACTACAGGCATAAAGAATCTATTATTCCTGTGGCAGGGCTCGTGAATAATGGATTTGAATTTACATTTAGCTATGATGTAACTACAAGTTCATTAAAAAGTTTTAATAATGGGAGAGGCGCATTTGAGTTTAGCCTAATTAAGAAAGGCGAGTACAATAATACAGACAGTAAAACACTTTGTCCTAAGTTTTAATTTGTGTCTCTTTACCCCAGCATTTATTTAAAAATGTAGGAAATGCCAACGCCCAAGTAGGCACATCATGGTGGCCATCTTCTAATTCTAGATAGGTAATTTCATTCTCTGAATACCCTTTCTTTACAAGTTCTGCAATGAGTGATAGTGTATCATCTATGCTGTCTATAACGCCATTGTTATTTCTATCTTGGGTTTCATCTTGCGAGCCTACCTGAAAGAAAAAATTCAAATTCTTCTGCATTTTTCCCTCCCTCACAAGCCGATGCATTATACGGTTCTTTTCTTCATCAAAACTGATATCCTCACAAGCCTTATCTCTCCACCAGAATGAACCGCTGAATACGCCTACGTTTTTAAATATTCCAGGGCAAGACCATACAATATCCAATGCACTTAGCGCACCAAGGGAGAAGCCAGCAAAGGAAATCTCTGTAAAAGTAAATTGAGGAAATTCTTTGATGATAAAAGGAATAAGTTCTTTAATCACAAAAGATCTGTAAAGCATTGCTTTTGCTCCTCTTCCTTTATAATCTAATACATCAGCAGTGCCATATTCATTTTTTCTGTCTGTAGCACAATGAATGCCCACACAGAAGAGTGGCGATATCTTCCCAGTTATAAAGGAGTCTTCAAGAATATCTTCGAATGGCATCTTAGGCAAATCCTGTCCGTCATTAATAAGTAGTAGTGGAATCTTGCTGTAAGTGCTTGTGTGCAGTGGATAGTAGCCATCTAGTATAACCTCTCGCTGTAGGAAAGAAGACTTAAAAAGAAGTTTTTTCTTAGAGAAAATAGTAGCTGTTTTCAAATTCATCGGATGTCAAAATTAAGAATAGAAAATCAATTCTTCTATTGTAATCCTTGGAAACATTAATATTTGTTATATTGGTATTTCCAAAATATATTTGGAAGAAGCAATTATTTATTTACCACATAAAATAAAACCATGAAAAAAATAGGAATGTTACACGGAAAGGAAAGAAGTTTTCCTGAAGCTTTTGTGCAGAGAGTAAATAGTAAAAACATTGATGGCATTATAGCGGAAGCTGTGACTATTGATAAAGTGATGCAAGGTGAGGCTACAGAGTATGCGGTAATTTTTGATCGTATTTCTCAAGATGTACCGTTTTACAGGTCATACTTAAAGAATGCAGCTTTGTGTGGTACTACGGTAATCAACAATCCTTTTTGGTGGAGTGCAGATGAAAAGTTTTTTAATAATTGCCTTGCTACAAAAATTGGTGTACCAGTTCCTAAAACTGTAATTATTCCAAGTAGAGATTTACCTACGGATACAAGTGAAGAATCATTTAGTAACCTTAGTTTTCCCTTAGACTGGGAAAGCATCTTTAGTTACATAGGATGGCCAGCATATATGAAACCACACGCTGGCGGCGGTTGGAAAAGTGTATATCAGCTGAATAATAAAGAAGAGTTTTTTGAGAAGCACGCAGAAACAGAGCAATTAGTAATGATGCTGCAAGAAGAGATAAAATTTGATGAGTATTATAGGTGTTATTGCATAGGTGGAGAGCACGTACGTATTATGCCTTACGAGCCACGCAACCCTCATCATCTTCGTTACGTTGCAGATTTCTCTCCAAGCCCAGAGCGTTATAAATTAATGGAAGAGATTGTTTTAAGAATATGTCGTTATTTGGGCTACGATTTTAATACAGTGGAGTTGGCGTTAAGAGACGGTGTCCCTTATGCTATTGACTTCTGTAACCCAGCTCCAGATGCAGAAGTAACCAGTGTAGGCCAAGAAAATTTTGATTGGGTGGTAGAAACCTTAGCTAACTATGCTATTGAGAAAGCCAAGGCTCATGTACCAGGTGCAGATAATCTTACTTGGGGTGAGTACGTAAAAAGAAGTGCTAATAAGCAAAAATTGTTCTAAAGAGAGCTAACTCGATTTCATTTTATTTTTAATCTAATAAAACAGTACAAAATGTCGTCCATTTCATATAGCCAGTTTACGCTAGGGGTAGAGGAGGAGTATATGGTCATAGACCCCATAACTAAAGAGCTCAAAAGTCACGATCAAAAAATTGTGAATGAAGCGTTTAAGGTTATAAAAGATAAGGTGAAGGCAGAGATGCACCAAGCCGTAGTAGAAGTAGGTACAGATATTTGTGCAGATGCTGATGAAGCATTTATGGATGTAGGTACGTTACGTAAAACCATAAGCGGTATTGCAAACGACCTTGGGCTATGGGTGGGAGCAAGTGGCACACATCCATTTAGCCATTGGGAGCGCCAGCTTATTACTCCTAATGTGCGGTACGATGCAATAGTAAATGAATTGCAGGAAGCCGCTAGAAGTAATTTAGTTTTTGGGCTACATGTGCACGTAGGTATGGAAACTAGAGAAATGGCGATTCATATTGCCAATAGCGCCCGTTATTTTCTACCACATATTTTTGCCTTAAGCACAAATTCACCTTTTTGGGAAGGAAGAAAGACAGGATACAAGAGCTTTCGTACAAAGGTTTTTGAACGTTTTCCTCGAACGGGAATCCCAGATTATTTTGATAGTATAGAAACTTACGATAACTATATTAAGCTTTTAGTAAAGACAAATTGTATAGATAATGCTAAGAAAATATGGTGGGACCTTAGGGTGCATCCTTTCTTTAATACGGTTGAGTTCAGAATCTGTGATATTCCGCTTACTGCTAGAGAAACGATAGCAATTGCTGCATTATTTCAAGGGGTATGTGCTAAGTTATATCAGTTGCGAATGAAGAATATGAACTACATGATATACAGCAGGGCATTGATGAATGAGAACAAATGGAGAGCTAGCAGATATGGTATAGATGGTAATATGATAGATTTTGGTAGGGAACAAGAAGTAAACACGAGAGTACTTATTTATGAGTTGCTCGAGTTTATAGATGATGTTGTACCTCACCTAGGTAGTAAACACGCTATAAGCCATGTACATCACATGCTAGAGCACGGTACAGGAGCAGATAGGCAATTGAAAGTCTTTGAAGAAACACAAAGCTATGAAGCTGTAGTAAATTATATTCACGAAAGTTTCTTAGAAGGCTTGTAGGATAGAAATTTTTGTTTTATCTTTGCCGTCCGAAAAAAAGGCTGCTTTTAATTTTCCAAAGATTAAAATCAGGTTAAAATAAATAGTTGAAATTTTGACTTTTAAGTCGAAATGGCTGCGTAGCTCAACTG
>JBBRHK010000095.1:0-8812 GCA_038222815.1 Chitinophagales bacterium | reverse complement strand
GTAGAAGATTTGTCCACGCTTGATGATGTAGTGTTTATTGGCTTGCAGCCACGGGGTGTATTTTTTGCCGAAAGAATGATAGCTTGTGTAAAGGAAATAACAGGCAATAGTAATATTCAATACGGTATTCTCGATATCACTTTTTATAGAGATGATGTAAGAAACGAATTGCACGCTGCACAGCCCACTCAAATTGATTTCCCTATAACTGGTAAGAAAGTAATTCTAATTGATGATGTGTTGTTTACGGGTCGAACGATCAGAGCTGCCTTTGATGCCTTACAAGACTTTGGGCGACCTTCAAGCATAGAGCTTGCAGTACTTGTGAACAGGCAATTTCAAAGAGAAATCCCCATCCAGCCTACTTATTTCGGTATGGCTGTCAATACCCAAAACTCACAAAAGATAAAGGCAGATTGGGATAAAGAAGAAGTATATGTATATGAATAAGACCGTTATGCAAACAAATTATTATTTTCCCTTTTTTACGTCAATCATTTACCCTAGCTTTGATTTTTAATGCAACTATCTACACCACATTTGCTGGGCATTAAAGATTTATCCAGTACGGATATTCAAACAATTCTCGACACAGCCATTCATTTTAAAGAAATTTTACAGCGACCTGTAAAGAAAGTCCCTACGCTAAGAGACGTAAGTATTGTAAATCTGTTTTATGAAAATAGTACTCGTACTCGGATTTCTTTTGAGCTTGCAGAAAAAAGACTAGGAGCAGATACGATCAATTTTGCTGCCTCAAGTTCCTCAGCAAAAAAAGGAGAGACTCTGCTAGATACCGTGAATAATATTCTAAGTATGAAGGTGGATATGGTAGTGATGAGGCACGCAGCTAGTGGTGCTGCACATTTTTTAAGCAAGCATTTGCCCAATACGGCTATTGTAAATGCAGGTGATGGCATCAACGAGCATCCCACACAAGCATTGCTAGATGCATTTTCGATCATTGAAAATAGAGGAAGTTTGGAGGGAAAGAAAGTATTATTGATTGGTGACATTATGCATAGTAGGGTTGCCCTTAGTAATATGTATTTACTCAAGAAAATGGGTGCAGAAGTAATGGTGAGCGGACCTCCTACTTTATTGCCAAAGTATCTTTCGGCAGCACTTGATGTGCAAGTTGAATACAACTTAGAAAAAGCTTTAAAATGGTGCGACGTAGCTAATGTACTTCGCATACAACTTGAAAGACAAAACGAGGTTTTATTTTCCTCATTAAGAGAGTATAATTTATCTTACGGTATTAAGCAATCATTGCTTGACAAAATCGATAAGGATATACTAATTATGCATCCTGGCCCTATTAATAGAGGTGTAGAAATGGATAGTGAAGTCGCAGATGGAAATAACTCTATCATCTTACAGCAAGTGGAGAATGGCGTAGCAGTAAGAATGGCTGTATTATTTTTACTTGCGGGTAATAAAATTAATTAATCAAAGGACTTTTAAAGTACATTCGCCATCCCTTATTAAAATTAGAGTATGAATATTTGCTTTTTCCCTGGTACGTTTGACCCAGTAACCCTAGGCCATGTTGATATTATAAATAGGGCATTACCACTTTTTGATAAATTGGTGATTGGAATAGGTAGGAATATCAATAAAAAGCCAATGTTCACTGAGGAAGAGAGGCTAGGATGGCTTCAAGAAATATATAAAAATGAGCCTAAAGTATCGGCAGTTGTATATGAAGGGTTAACTGTGGATTGTTGTAAGGCAAACAATGCAAAATTTATCTTGAGAGGTATCAGGTACGTTAATGATTTTGAATATGAAAAGGCTATTGCAGATATGAATAGGAGCTTAGAAGGAAATATTGAAACAATCTTTCTTACTTGTCTTCCAAAATATACTTCTGTAGCTAGTACTTTGGTAAGAGATGTATTGCTAAATGGAGGCAATGTGGAACAATTTCTCCCACAGGAGGTTATAGACGGTATAAATAATAAAAAATAATTATGAGTGTTATTTGGTTTGATAAAACGTTATCTGTAGAAAAAATTTCTGTTCTTGAAGATTATACGATGGGACATCACCTAGGATTTGAGTGGGTAGAGTTAGGACCAGATTTTTTAAAGATGAAGATGCCCGTAGATAATAGAACTAAACAGCCCTTTGGGATTCTACACGGAGGAGCAAGCTGTGCTTTAGCAGAAACTTTAGGTAGCCTTGGCGCTTTTTTTACACTTGATGGCTCCAAAGAAATGGCTGTGGGTCTCGATATTAATGCTAATCATATAAGATCTGTACGAGAAGGCTTCGTTATTGGAACTGCTAAGCCGATTCACATTGGCAGAACTACGCAAGTGTGGGAGATTCTTATACACGATGATGCAGAAAAATTAGTTTGTGTGAGCAGAATTACGATGGCTATTTTAAAACGTCAAGACTAAGGCTTGTCAAAATAGGTGGCTATTACATCTTTTATGTTTTGATAAGTATTAGCCATTGGTTTTTTTATGTCGATTGTAGGAATCCATTGTGCTTCAGTAATATTTTCTTCTGCCTGAGCGGATATTTTTTGCTTACCCGATGTGGCAAAATGAAACCAATGTGTGGTTTTTAAATACCATTTTTCAAAAGCAAAGTAGATATGATAGGTCTTGCAGATAGCTTCTGTTAGATTTAAATTTTTCACTCCAGTCTCTTCTGTAATCTCTCTTTCCGCTGCTACTTGTGGGTTTTCTCCTTTTTCTATTTTCCCCTTGGGTAAGTCCCATTTACCAAGCCGATGTATAAAAAGGACCTCTTTTTTTGTATTTTGTACAATGCCCCCTGCAGCTTCAATGCTAGTAAAAGATTCAGCTATTTTTTTTAAAAATTCATCTACATCTTTTACCTGAAATAAATAATTTGCTTCCATATTATTGTGAAACAATGGCAATAGAGCTTTTAGACTTTTGGCGTTTGGTTGTTTTATGATTTTAAAACCATCATATCCATTAGTGATTTCTGTCCTGTCTTTTAAATCTTGAAGTACAATTACGGCCTCACCATTGTAAATATTTATTTGCATCATTCAAAGGTAATTCATTGTACTTTGACGTATACAACTATCACAAATGGTCCATTATTTACAGCTTCAATAATAAGTTTAATGCTAAAAGCAAAATGTTTCTTTTTGATAGGTAAAGCTGATTTCTGTTCATTGAATTATATCTTTGAATCCAATGCTAAAAACGAATTAAACTAAAAATAATATGTCCACTCCATATACTATTGCAGAAAAATTATTAGATGCTGGTGCGGTAAAGTTGAGCCCTAGCAAGCCTTTTAAATGGGCTAGTGGTTGGAATAGCCCCATCTACTGCGATAATAGAAAACTCCTTTCTTTTCCAGATGCTAGAGATATTGTAAAGAAGGCATTATGTAAAAGTATTTTAAAAGAAATGGAGGAGGTAGAATTAATAGCAGGTGTAGCTACTGCTGGTATCCCGTGGGGAGCGCTAGTGGCAGACAGGCTCAAGCTGCCCTACATATATGTGCGCCCAAAACCAAAGGAACACGGTATGGGTAATCAAATAGAAGGTGTTTTTGAGAAAAAAGCCAAGGTTGTAATGATTGAAGATTTAATTTCTACCGGTAAGAGCAGTATAGATGCCTGCAAGGTTTTGCAAAAAGAAAAATTAGATTTGTTAGGCGTCATTTCTATATTTAATTATGGATTTCCTCAAGCCATCGAAGCATTTGCTAAGGAAAATATTCCTTTCTTTTCTCTTAGCAATTACCAAGTGCTTATAGATAGGGCGCTTGATAGAGAAATTGTAACAGAACATCAAATCAAAAAGTTGTTAAAGTGGCAGGCAGACCCAGCCAACTGGAAGAAATAAATTAATTTTATAAAAAATCGATAATATGAAAGCTTTAAAACTAACCTTTATTTTTTCTCTGTTTTTTACTTTAGGAGCATTTGCTCAAGCAAAAGCGGTAAAAAAAGTCGTACTAAGTACCCCTACTGTACAGTGTGGAATGTGTAAAGACAAGATAGAAAAAGGACTTGCAAAAATTGATGGTGTGAATACCGTTAAGGTAGATTATAAAAAGAAAACAACTACTGTTTCCTACATTACAGATAGAACAAACGAAGAAGCGTTAAAGACACATATTGCTAATCTTGGCTATGATGCCGGCGATGTGCTAGCTCTGGAATCATCCTATAAGAAATTACCAGCGTGTTGTAAGAAGCCAGAAGAAGGCGCTAAAGCAATGCACTAAAATATTTTGAAAGATAAAAAAGCCTCCTTTTTTGGGAGGCTTTTTTATGCACTTATTTTTTTGTGATCATTGTTAAACCCATTGTTTTATCTAGCAACAATTACTTGCAATAACTCTACAGAGCCTGAGTGTATAATTTTGATAAAATAATTTCCTGCTGGTAAATCTCGCATATTAATTGTAAAAGAAGATCCTGCATTTACTTGTCTAATCTGTTTTACTATGTTTCCTGCTATACCTATTATCTGAACTTGTACATACTTTTCACCGTTGTGCTGTGCGGTTGATAAAATGGCCATATCCTGCACAGGATTAGGGTAGATGTTAGACTTTACTGTGACCTCAAACTTAAGTAGAATAGTACTACTATACGTAAATCTACCTCCTGCATCTACCTGTTTTAGTCTATAGTAAGCTAGTGTAGCTGCTGGTGCATCTCTATAATAATGCCAGCCAGTAGATACTGAGGTGCTAGTGTGTATGCCTTGAAAAGAAAGCCCATCGTAGGAGCGTTCTAAAACGGTATAAGATAGGTCGCCTGTATTGTATATATTCCAACTTAGTGCAGCTAAGTCATTTTCTTTAGCAGCCGTAAATTGGATAGATACAGGTAAGACGATAGGCAAGCATCTAGTGCTTGTATCCATCACTCTTGCAAAGAATCTTGCCATACTATCTGAGACAACTCCTGTAGAAGGAAGGATGCTATGAGAACTTAAATCATCTCCTCCATTATCATAAGTATCTACTTTGAATGCCGTAGGGTAGGCTATAGATTGTAGTTTATTTTTTATAAAGTTAGTTCCGTAAACTGAGGGCCAGCGCTGATTTGGGGCTGGTGCAATAAAGGTAGCCGCTATCCCAAATGGCTTGCCCGAATTATAAGGCACTACTACGTCATTGGGCATTTGATACATGTAAATGGCTGGTTTGTTTACTCCAATAAGCATATTGGTGTCCTGTACAGCTCCTGCCATTGATCCTATGCCCAATACTTGTAATGATTGTCCATTATCATTGCCTACACCATCTATACTGCCAAGATCTGGGCGGAGATAGCAAGATGCAGCATTGTAATCAAACGGAATCGGATTTTGATTTCTATACATTGCATTATCTTGTCCGCCTGGCCCGTATAGTTGTAAGAAATTACTCGTCCAGCTTGGATTTGTAACTGTTACTATTGGACCTGCATCTGCAGGTTTTTCCGAAATGTTATCCAAGAAAACTGCTCCTAAAACTGTAATAGCTCCAGCACTATGACCAGCCACAAAGAATTTGCAAGTTGAGCTGCTATCAGTAGCGCACCTGGCTTTCATAAAACGAATAGCAGATTTTAAATCCTGTTGTGCTCTGTATCCAGCTCTTATTACTTCAGAAGAGTCGGAAGCAAACAGCCTATCTACATCACTTCGACTAAATAAGCCTAAAATTGAAGCTGTAAGACCAGTACCAGTTAGTGAAGGATTGCCTTGCGGATAATTAAATAAATGAATGCCTTCTCTATAATGGATAGAAGCTGCTACATAACCTCTTGAGGCAAATTGGCGAGCCATAGCGACCATATCAGCGTCATTTTCATTGCTAATACTGGTAAAGGCACCCCCGTGTATAAAAATGATTACTGGTCTGTCAGGATTCAGATCACCTACTGGTTTATAAATATTGAGCCTTAAAGTTTGAGCTCTACCACAATAATTAGGTTGGGTGTCAAAGTCAATGCCAGTATAGGAATTTACCGCATATTGTACAGTACTATAAGGGAGCTGAGCAGTGACAATATTTACTGCGCAAGTAGATAGAAATACGATGCAAAAGATGATAAATTTTTTTATCATAATGGTTGGTTAAGGGTGGCAGGAATGTAGTTGTGAATATAAGAATTACAGTATATATATGATAAATATTTTATACAGTAAACTCATTATTTATTTGATGCTATTATGGAAGTAGAAATTTCAGAATACTTAGGAACATCGCAAAATGTTAGAAATTATTGTCAGTATTTTATGCTGCAAGCTTTCCTTAACGCTGAAAATATCGTGTAGCGGAGATCAAATTATGGCTATTTAAACATCGAAAAATTCTGTTTTGAAGCATAATCTACTTTAATCACTTTGTAAATTCCCGCCTTACCTACTCGGACGTTACCTTTTAATTGAACTAACACCTCTTTATTGGTAAGAGCGATGAGTCCGTTTTTTAAAAGGTTCTTCATATCCACCTGAAGACTGAGCGGAACTGTAAATTCTTTCCTTGCCTGGATGGCTACTTGCAAAATTTGCGAGCTATGACCAAGGTAAGTGCTATCAATAAAAAGATCAAAATCTGTTCTGTTTAGCTCAAGTCCTATGTTATTGGGATTGTAGTAAATCAAGTCTACCGCCAAATTTGCATTTGAAAAGCTCACATTTTGTAGTCGCAAATTCTTATAATCTTTGAAAACTAAATCTTGCGGGGTACGACAATGTGGCAAAATTAAAATTAATATTAAGCAGTAGAGTAGGGTAAATTTCATACAATTATTTTTTTCCTTGTTAAAGATAACTAATTAACCCAAGATGCTGATTTGCCAATTTTCAATGATGAAAAAGTCTGTCAATTAATTTAGTTTTTTACATTTTTAAAACAAAAAATAGAGAGCTTTTAATTACTATTATATTTAGTTCATTAAAAATTAATAAATAACTTATTTAGAGTTTATTAAGATTAGTTACATTTTATTAAATAGTATATTTTTTTTGTTATAATTTGAGATTTGTAGAAACTCGACAAGAATGCTAATTAATAAATTTATAATTAAATATTTAAATGATTTATAAGGTATTATAATAATTATATGAAATAAAATTTTGTTTAAGTTCATACATTTGTTAAGCTACTATTTTAAGAAATGAAAAGTTTCGAAATTTTACATATTCTTTGGTGCTAAGGGCTCAAGGTCCTCGGTATCGTTTTTTTTAGAATTGGGGAAATTCCCCTCTAAATAGGGATGTATTTTAAAGTAAGTCAATTTGGCATATCTTGTAATTAAATTAAAAATTGTTTTGTAGTTATAATAAATGCTTGTAGTTTTGTTTCTACAAGCAAGTAATTGTTTGTTCTATCCTCTAACCACTACCCCAAGCCAATAAAACGATTATGAAAATACTATGTTCTATTGTAGCTTTGTTCTTCGCACTCACAGTATCTGCACAGCCTGGTAAAAATTCTCAAGAATCAATTACTCCTATAGTACCTACAACTGTAAACAATAATTTATTATTTACTTGGAATGCAGGTAATAATCCCGATGCTACTTTCTATGTGCAAGGAAGTACCGATGGTAAGAATTTTAAAACAATTGCGATCGTTTGGGGTACCACTGCAGAAATGAATAACGTTTGTATGTTTAAGGAAAAGAAAGAAAAAATCAATAAGGACTTCACCAGCTATAGAATTTATATGGAAGCTGCTACGCCTGTTGCTCAGCTAAAATAATAACCGATTAATTTTAAGATATAAAGAGGCTCTCGGCCTCTTTTTTTTGTGGCTTCATTTTTTGTTAAAATCTTTTCACATAGTTTGAGTGTTTACTGAGATGAAATCATTAGATTTACAGAACGTATTTTTTAAGTTTTTCAATATAAATTTTCATTGGATGTTTACTAAAATTGGATTGTTTTTTACAGTATTTCTTTTAGGATTTGGTACTGTTAATGCGCAGGATTTTTCTAATAAAGGAAGAGATTTTTGGGTAGGGTATGGTTATCATCAAGCGATGACTGCCGGAGGAGCTGGTGGAACGCAACAAATGGTTCTGTATTTTGCTACAGAAGGAGTAACCACAATTACAATTACAGTACCAAGTGTTGGCTACACGCAAACCCTTACAAGTGGCGCCACACCAACAGTACTTACTAGTGCACCTATTCCAAAGTTTGGTGCTCAAGATTTACGATTAAATACAGAAAATGCATCACCATTGAATTTGGGAATACACATTGTTGCTTCTAGTCCAATTGTTGCCTATGCACATATTTATAATCTTAGCGTATCTGGTGCTACAATCTTGTTCCCAACACCTACGCTTGGTAAAGATTATTATTCAATAAATTACACGAATCAATCAAATACTGCCAATGCAAACTCTTTTTTTTATGTCATTGCAGCAGACACGGGTACTACCACAGTAGAGATTACTCCGAGTGCAAATACGCTTACTCACGCAGCGGGTGTGCCATTCACGGTTACAATGACTCAGGGGCAGACTTTTAACTTGATGGGACAAACCACTGGTTTTTCTAGTGTAGATCTCACGGGTTCTAGAATTCGAAGTTTACCTACCGCAGCGGGTTCTTGTAAAAGAATCGCTGTATTTTCTGGAAGTGGTCGTATCGCCATAGATTGCAATGGTGGTGCACCTTCATCAGACAATTATATGGTGCAGTCATTCCCTCAAACTGCTTGGGGGAGAAAATTTTTAACCACCGCAACGCTGTCTACAATTGCGGGTAATCCTGTAAATAATAACATCTATAGAATTTGTGTTTCTGATCCTACAGCTGTTGTGACTGTAAATGGAGCACCAGTTGCTGTA
>JBBRHK010000094.1:0-8849 GCA_038222815.1 Chitinophagales bacterium | reverse complement strand
TTTAAAAGAGAAATTCGTTTTGGTGACAAAGTAACTGTAATGGTAGAATTAAGTGGGGCATCTCTAAACTTTGGTAAATGGGAAATGAGGACTCAAATTATGCTTGGGGACACATTAGCCGCAATCGTTACTGTGCAAGGTGCGTGGATGGATGTTATAAAAAGAAAACTTGCGACTCCACCACAGAATATTGTAGAGGTATTTGAAAAGGCACCGAGAACTGAAGATTTTAAAGTGATATAAAAAATTATATGCTCGCCAAAAGTGTCAAGTTATATAAAGATGCCTTTAGTGGTCTTAACAGAAATGTATGGCTACTTAGTACTGTGATGTTAGTGAATAGATGTGGCACAATGGTCTTGGCATTTATGACGCTATACTGTAAGAGCATTGGCTTTACATTAATGCAGGGTGGTACCGTTGTGGCTGTATATGGCGCAGGTAGCATTGTAGGGGCTCTAGTAGGCGGTAGGCTATCAGATAGATATGGATTCTACTATGTGCAATTTGCTGCTTTGTTTTTTGGAGGGATTTTATTCTTGGTGTTGAGTATGATGGAGACTTACTCTTCTATATGTATTGTGAGTTTTATTTTGGCAATGGTCAATGAATCGTACAGGCCCGCAAATAGTGCCGCTATAGCACATTATAGTAAACCAGAAAATAGAACAAAGTCTTATTCGCTTGCACGGCTAGCTGTGAATCTTGGTTTTGGAATTGGTATTGCAATAGGGGGTATGCTAGCATCTATAAATTATAAACTTATTTTTTATGTAGATGGTATTACAAGTGCTACAGCAGGGTTTTGTTTACTATGGTTATTGCCAAAAGTTACAGCAGCTATGCAAAAGCAACCCTTAGATGATAAAGAGAAAGTATTAGAATATACATCGCCATTAAAAGATAAGCCTTTCCTATATTTTCTAATTTTTCAGTTCTTATTTTCAATCTGTTTCTTTCAATTGTTTACTACTATTCCAGTTTTTTTAAAAGAAAAATTATTGATGTCAGAGTTTTCGATAGGTGCGGTAATGGCACTTAATGGTATTTTAATAGCAGTCTTTGAAATGGTTTTAGTATTTAAGCTAGAAGGGAAGCGAACATACTTAGTACTGATGAGTTACGGGAGTATTTTGATGGCTGCAGCATTTATGACCTTGCTTTTGCCTATTCAGTGGGGTATAGGCTTAGCCATAATAGCTACTCTAATTATAACTGTTTCAGAAATGGTTGCTATGCCATTTATGAATACCTACTATATCTCTAGAACCACATTAGCTAACCGTGGTAGGTATGCTGGCTTATACACAATGACATGGAGCTTATCACAAATGCTAGGAAGTATTTCTGGTACGGCAACAGCCGACAAGCTAGGCTATGGCGGGCTTTGGACGGTCGTGGCTATCGTTGCAGCGAGTGCCGGTGCTGGTTATTTTGCACTTAATAAAGCTGCGTTAAAGGAAAAAACTGTGTTTTAATTCGCAGTTTTTTTCTGCATTTCCATTTACTTTAAATTATCTCATCTAATGAGAACTTGGCTAATGCCAACATTGAAGTAATGTAGGAAGCTGTATTCTACTCTACAACAGTAATAGACTTAGTTGTATTAGTCATTTCCATACTTTCGCTACCCATTTCCATAGTCATATTTATTACAAGATTCATTTCTGATCTCTTGGTAAGACCCGTTTTTCTATCTATGATGATCTTACCAGTACCAGTACCGTTAGAAGTAGTAGAAACACCTTGTCCTTGAATATCATTTTCAGCAGTTCCCATAATCTTACTAGTGATGTCAAGGTGAGCTTCTGTGGCATCTAATTTACTTACCATATAGTCACTTATCGTAGTCATTCCGTTTACCACCACAGTATCCGAGAATTTATCGCCAATTTTTACTGTAGGAGAGAGTAACTTGAATAGTTTTAAACTGGAAGAAGATCCATTGATATCCATCGAAAGGGGATTAGATTCCTCATCTATTATTTCTTCTTTAAGTTTATTTCCTGCAATATCTGTAATCTCAGAAGCTCCCGTTTTTTTATCTATGCTGTAATAAACAATCCCTTCGTTCTTAAAATTGCTGACTATTTCTTTAAAAGGACCCTCAGCTTCGCCTTCACTGCTAAGTTTCTCTTTCTGCCCCATAAATTCAACATCACCATCCATCTTTTCATTTGTAATCGCCAAGATGAGTTTATCGTTCTTATCAGATATTACTTTAATACTTTTTATGGTGTTGATATTCATATTCATATTGGCCATGCTCATCTCTGACTCACTACCATTGAACACACTAGTTGTTACCTTGAGTTGTTTTCCCAGGGGTAAATTTACTGTCACTTGACCCTGAGCTACTATTACTGTCAAAAATATTAATGTAAAAATTGCGATATACTTTTTCAAATTGATTTTTTTATCTGTGTGATTATGTTTTTTAGCATCTAAAACTATGCTTTAATTTTTGATATGTAAAGATATTTGTGTTTTCTATTGCTGTTATGTTGATCACCAAATATTCTGTTATTATTTGCATAAAAAAAGCCACTCAAAAATGAGTGGCTCTGGTGTAAGTATTTTATATGTTATGCTAACACTGTTACATTAACAGCATTCATTCCTTTCTTACCATTTTGAAGTTCAAATTCTACTTTGTCTCCTTCTTTGATGTCATTAATCAAACCACTTACGTGTACAAAAGTTTCTTTGTCAGATTCGTCGTGCTTGATAAAACCGAAACCTTTTTCAGAATTGAAAAATTTTACGGTACCTTGATTTTTAGTCTCCATTTTTTGTTGTATTGTTATTTAATAATGCGCAAAGATAAGGTAAATTGTTACAAGAGAGCATATTTATATTTTCTGTGTATTAATGTGGTTTGTAGTAATATTACGCTATGGTAGGTAAATACATCATTCTCTTTCTCGGCTGGGCCCTTTATGGCTTGATACATAGTGCTTTGGCCACTACTAAGGTTAAGGCATTTTTAAATAAGCAATTTAAACTCAATGATAAATCCTATAGACTTGGTTATAATTTGCTGGCGTTACTTAGTATCCTACCACTAGTATATTGGGGTTTTTCCCAGTCTGATAAGCTAATGTACGCATCTAATATTTACAGTAAAATATTCTCTTTAATAGTTATAGTTATTGGTCTACTTATTATGGCAATAATTATGAAGAAATATTTTAGAGAGATGAGTGGATTACAAGAAGCTAATGCAGGCGTACTTTTTGTAGGCGGTCTACACAAATATGTTAGGCATCCGTTGTACACAGGAACATTTTTGTTAATCATAGGAATATTTCTTTACCGTCCTCAAATTAATGTCCTAATTTCAGTTATTACTATCATTTTGTATACTATTTTTGCAGTAGGCTGGGAGGAAAGGAAATTACTCATCAGCCTTGGGGATCAATACAAAGTATATTGTAAATCTACACCCCGTTTTATACCTCGATTCTTTGCCAAAAGAAAAATTATTTAAAATTAAAAATGCAAATAATTTTATGTCCACATTTCATTCAGTAATTACAGGTACGGGAAGTTTTGTACCACAGCGTGCAAAGACTAACAGGGATTTTACAGCCCATAATTTTTATGATGCTGATAATAAAAAGATTGTACAGGATCCTACGATTGTTGTAAATAAGTTTGAACAAATAACAGGAATAGGGGAACGACGATATGCTGATGAAAGTATGGAGTCGAGTGATATGGCACTTGCTGCGGCAAAGTTGGCTATTGAAGATGCTGGGATAGATCCAGAAACGATAGATCAAATTATAGTGGCTCATAATTTTGGTAATGTGCAGAAGCACTCCAATCAAAGTGATAGTATGCCTGCCTTGGCTTCTAGAGTGAAGCACGGACTTGGTATCAAAAATCCATACTGTATTCCTTATGATTTATTATTTGGATGTCCTGGATGGGTGCAGGGTGTTATACAATCACACTCATTTTTTAAGGCTGGCGATGCCAAGAAATGTCTAATTATCGGCACAGAAACTCTGAGTAGGGTATTGGATGATTATGATAGAGATAGTATGATTTTTAGTGATGGTGCCGGCGCTTGTATCTTGGAGTGGAAAGAGAACACTGACTCAGGCATCTTAGCCACGGCAGCAATGGCGCATTGTGAAGATGAACTAGGCTATTTATTTATGGGTAAAAGTAATTTTCCTGATAGTGATCCTAGGGTTAGATATATAAAAATGAAAGGGAGAAAGGTATATGAGTATGCGATGACTTATGTGCCTATGGCTATGAAGAGTTGCTTAGATAAAGCAGGTGTTGATATTAAAGACATTAAAAAAGTATTCCTTCATCAAGCTAACGAAAAAATGGATGAGGGAATAATCAAGGCTTTGTTTAAGTTGTATGATTCTGCGCCACCAGCTTTTGTAATGCCAATGTGTATTCATAAGTTTGGAAACAGCAGTGTAGCAACTGTTCCTACTTTATACGATCTTGTGAAAAGAAATCAATTAGAAAATCATTCTATTGCCCCAGGAGATATTGTACTATTTGCCTCTGTAGGAGCAGGAATGAATATCAATGCATTTTGTTACAGGGTGTAGTAGATGTTATACTAAGTGCTCATCTCTAATCCAAGCTACGCAATCTCTGAAGCTATAAAAATTTTGGTGTTCTGGAACGAGATTAGGAATGATTTTTAAATTGTGCAGCATTTCAGATGGTTGTTCCTGTAGCCCAGAAATCAATACTAATCTACCTGATTTTTTAGATTGCCTTATCACGGATTCTACAGCAAACGCACCACTTTGATCCATATATGGAACCTTAGTCATCCTTAAAATCATAATGGTGGCAGTACTTGGAATTTGAGCAGTCATACTTTGAAAGTCCGAAGTAGAACCAAAGAACAACGGGCCTTCTAGCTGCTTTATATAAATTTTCTTTTTTTCATTTTCTGGAAAGTCTTCTTCAGAATCTATCTCTTTATCAGAAAGTTTTACTACATCAGAATTTTGCGCAGTAAGATCGCCTATCTTTTTCATAAACATTAATGATGCTATCACAAGTCCTATACCTACTGCGTATACTAAATCCCAAAATGTAGAAAGTAACATCACTAATATCATTATTACAACCTCAGATTTAGGCATAGATTTCATTACTTTAATGCCTTTATAGTCTATTACAGCAATACCTACAGTCAGTAATATCCCTGCAAGGACTGCCGCTGGTATCTTTGAAGCTACAGTAGAAAGTGCCAATACTACTAGTAAAATAAGCAGGGCAGCTATCATGCCTGATAATCTAGTACGACCACCGCTATTTATATTTACTACCGTACGAATAGTAGCACCTGCACCTGGTAAACCACCAAAGATTGCGCTCAATGTATTACCTATTCCTTGCCCAATTAATTCCCTATTTGGCTTATGGCTAGTCTTCGTCATATTATCTGCTATCACAGAAGTAAGCAGGGAGTCAATAGCACCAAGAAGGGCAAGAGAAATTGCAGTGAAAATAAAAGGTGTAATTGCATTTAGTTTAAAACCGGTAAAAATTTCTCCAATTGGTTCGGGAAAGCCAGCAGGAATAGCCTCAATGGAAATGTAGTCCAATTTTAAGAAAATAGCCGCACTAGAAACCAGTAATAGAGCAACTAAGGTGCTTGGCACAACAGTGGTTATCTTTTTAAAACCATAGATAATAATGATGGTAGATAAGGCTAGCCCCACCTCTAACCAATTTATTTGTTTCAAAGCTCTAGGCAAGGTTCTTATAGCGCCTATAACTCCGCTACTAGCTTTCGCAGCAAGGGTTTTGGCTTGCTTATTTATATCTTCCTCGGTTACCTTCTCCGCTTGCTCTACCGTTCTCTTAAAGTCTTCTAGCACATACACATTTTCACCAGCTTCTTTTTCAAGAATATTTTTTAGGATTTGTGCTTGCCCTTTTGCTTTAAACTCATTTACATATTCCGTATCATTTTTAGGATAATATCCAATCATTGGTATTACCTGAGTGATGATAATAATAAGTCCTATCGCTGTCATAAATCCGCTAACCACGGGATAAGGAATGTACTTAATATACTTGCCAAGGCCTAGTGCACCAAGTGCGATCTGTAAAATACCTACTAGAACAAAAATAGTAAGGATAATAGGTAAAGCCTTGCTAGCATCACCCTCTTTAGCAGCTACAATCGTTGCTACTAATACCATACTTACAGCTGTTATAGGGGCTGTTGGCCCAGAAATTTGTGTACTAGTCCCGCCAAAAAGTGCTGCAAAAAAACTTAAAAATATAGCGCCATACAATCCAGCACTGGGTCCAAGCCCAGAACTTACACCAAAGGCTAGTGCTAGGGGAATAGCGACAATCCCTGCCGTAATACCGCCCAAAATATCACCCTTTATATGTTTAAAGTCAAAAAATTTGCTCATCGTATTGTTCTATGTTATAATACATAATCAATATAATGATAAGCTATTTATTCGATATTCCTCTTTGTATTAGTTACTTGTTATAAGCAAATCAGTTGCTCTCCTTGTAGCTTTAGCTTTATAATTTAGAACAGAAATTATCATTGCCTGCCCTCTAACACTTCCTCTATTTCTTCTAGTGTATGTCCTTTTACATTCAAGAGGATAAGTAAATGGTAGAGTAAATCTGCAGCCTCGTCCTTAAATAGTTCTTGATTGTTATCTTTTGCTTCTATAACCAGCTCCACAGCTTCTTCTCCTACTTTTTGGGCTACTTTATTGATGCCTCTTTCTACTAAAGATTTTGTGTAAGAAGTAGAATCATCTGAGGTAATTCGTTGAGCTATTTTACTTTCTAAAGTATAAAGAAATCCTTTGCTATTTTCCTCTGCGAAGCAAGTTGTACTGCCTGTGTGGCAAGTGGGGCCGTGTGGTATTGCTTTTACTAGAATAGTATCATTGTCACAATCTATTAATACTTCTTTTACTGCGAGAAAATTACCTGAAGTTTCGCCTTTTTTCCAAAGGGTATTTCTGCTCCTACTAAAAAAGTAAACAAAGTTTTCTTGTTTTGTCTTTTCAAATGCTTCTTCATTCATATAACCAAGCATCAATACTTTTAAAGTTGTAGCATCTTGTATAATTGCAGGTACAAGCCCGTTGGTTTTATTAAAATCTACTTTCATCTTACAGGTATATTATTTTTAAAAAGATTATTTTTTAGTTCTTGAATTTGAATGCTGCCAAAATGAAATACACTTGCAGCCAGAGCAGCAGACACATTAGTTTGCGCAAATACATCTATAAAATGTTGCTCACTGCCTGCTCCGCCAGAAGCTATCACAGGGATGCTTACCACACTCATAATTTCTTGCACGAGGGGTATGGCAAATCCAGCTTTAGTGCCATCATTGTTCATACTAGTAAGTAGAATTTCTCCAGCTCCTAGAGATTGTAATTCCTTACACCATTCTGCGGTAGATAGGCCTGTAGCTTTCTTTCCTCCGTGAGAAAATACTTTCCATTGCCCGTCCTCTAGCTTAGTATCTACAGCTATTACAGCGCATTGGCTGCCAAATCTATTGGCTATTTCTTCCACAAGTTTTGGTCTTGCTATGGCTGCTGTATTTACACTTACCTTATCTGCGCCACTTTGTACAACTGCAGCAGCATCATCAATTGTACTTATTCCTCCACCTACGGTAAATGGTATATTTATTTCCTTAGCAATTTTTAGTACTAATTCATTCAGCGTTTTTCTTTTTTCATCCGTTGCAGAAATATCAAGAAAAACTAACTCATCTGCACCATCAATTACATATTTTATTGCAAGCGCAACAGGGTCGCCTGCATCTATCAAATCTAGAAAGTTAACACCTTTTACAGTCCTGCCATCTTTAATATCAAGACAGGGAATGATCCTTTTTTTTAGCATAATGTACTTAGTTCTTTTAAGCTTATTCTTCCTTCGTAAAAGGCTTTGCCAATGATACAACCATAGCAGCCTATGCTTTTCATTTCTTCTACATCTTCCATACTAGAAATGCCGCCGCTTGCTATTAATTTTACTTCGCTATTTTTTAATATTTCTTTATAAAGTGCGGTAGATGGACCTTCTAGCATTCCATCTTTGGCCACATCCGTACAGATCACATATTGCATTCCTTCCTGCACATAGCTTTTTATAAATTCTATTACTGACAAGTTCGTACCTTCTTCCCAAGCCCCAGTCATAATCATTTTGTCTTTACAATCTGCACCTAGAATCACTTTTTCATTTCCATATTGTAGTAACCATTCCAATGCTAGTTTTCTGTCTTTAGCAGCAATACTTCCTATGGTAAATTGAGCAATGCCTGTTTGTAATGCAGCTTCTACATATTCCGTTTTACTAAGGCCACCACCCATATCTACTTTTAAATTTGTCGCTTTACAAATTTGCTCAATAATTTTTAAATTTTGTGGCTGCTTGGCTTTTGCACCGTCTAAATCTACGACGTGAAGGTGAGAAATTCCCGCATCCTCAAAGGCTTTGGCTACTTCTACAGGGTTATCGTTATACACTTTCTTAGTATTGTAATCACCCTTGCTTAGTCTTACACACTTACCATCTATGATGTCTATTGCGGGAATTATAATCATAACGCTATAAAGTTTTTTAAAATGATTTCTCCAGCATCGCCAGATTTCTCTGGATGAAACTGTGTAGCGTATAAGTTATCTTTTTGCAACGCAGCAGCAAAGGGTAGCAGATAATCACAAGTAGCCACAGTCTCCTTGCTTTTTTCCGCGTAGTAGCTATGCACAAAATAGAAATTCAAATCATCAGTACAATTATTAAACAATACGCCGCTTGTTTCTGTAAGATTGTTCCACCCCATATGTGGC
>JBBRHK010000093.1:0-8862 GCA_038222815.1 Chitinophagales bacterium | reverse complement strand
ATAGCTCTTTTATCCAACGAATCGCTACTTAGCGTCTCCACAATGCGCTTCATTGTATTTTTTGTATTGACTGTCTGCATTGAGACCTGGCAGTATGACTTGGTCAAGGTGAGTGATAATAGTAAAATCGGCAGTAGAAGGCGCAGCGTTATCTTTGATTTTCTTAAATTCATAATTTGGGGAAAAGATACTTTTTAAAGAGAAATCCTGTATCTCTTCAATCATACATTGATTAAAGATAAAGAATGTAGGCTGCTTCATCAGTACTTTTAATAGTTTTTTACATAGAATCAATCTACAAAATAGTAGTTAAAAAACCGAGAGTGTAATTTTCTATGCAGAGTTGCTTCTAGGCGCTACATTTGCATTAAACACAACATACCATTATGCTACACATATCTAACAGAGGTCTTCAAATGCCTGCCTCTCCTATCCGCAAGCTCGTACCCTTTGCAGAAGCTGCTAAGAAAAGAGGAACAAAAGTTTTTCATTTAAATATAGGTCAGCCAGATATTGAAACGCCGCAAGCTTGCCTTGATGCTGTAAGAAATTGTGATATTGAAGTACTAGAGTACAGCCATAGCGCAGGTATGGAGAGCTACAGAAAAAAGTTAGTAGAGTATTATGCAAAGAATAATATTCAAGTTACAGCAGATGAGATAATAGTTACCACTGGCGGAAGTGAAGCCATACTTTTTGGATTTATGGCTTGCCTCAATGAAGGAGATGAAGTAATTATTCCACAACCATTTTATGCTAACTACAACGGTTTTGCAGTACAAGCCGGTGTGACAGTAGTTCCAATTAGTAGTAGCATTCTTACAGGATTTGCATTACCGCCGATTGATGATTTTGAAAAAGCAATCACGCCAAAGACAAAAGCAATTGTACTTTGCAATCCGAATAACCCGACAGGATATTTATACAGCAAAGAAGAATTAGATGTGTTGAAAGAAATTGTAATCAAGCATAATTTATTCTTGTTTGCTGATGAAGCTTATAGAGAATTTTGCTACAGCGGCACACACACTAGTGCAATGGAATTGAAAGGTGCAGAGCAAAATGTAATTCTGATGGATACCATCAGTAAGAGATATAGTGCTTGTGGAGGTAGGATTGGCGCTTTTATTACTAAGAATAAAGAAGTACTCTCTGCTGCAATGAAATTTGCGCAAGCTAGACTTAGCCCACCATTCTATGCGCAAGTACTAGGAGAAGCAGCTGTAGATTTACCTGATGATTATTTTGATGCCACAAAGAAAGAATACCTAGCAAGAAGAGATGTAATTGTACAAAGATTGAATGCAATGAAAGGCGTTTTTTGCCCTAACCCAGGTGGTGCATTTTATGCTATGGCGAGACTTCCAATTGATGATTGCGATGTATTTTGTCAGTGGCTTTTAGAATCCTTTGAGCATAATGGCGCAACAGTGATGCTAGCTCCGGCAACAGGTTTTTACAGCACTGCCGGTCTTGGCAAAAATGAAGTAAGATTGGCTTATGTGCTCAATGTAGATGCTATTAATGAAGCTATGGATTGCCTAGAAGCTGCGCTAGAAGTATATCCGGGAAGAATTCATTTTTAATACTACTTGCCCAATCATTTTATTTTTTTTACAATGGCTTTGTAGCCAAGCTTTTGCCATATTAGCTTGTTGGCAAACTAATGAGTAAGAAGAAGCAACCCTTGAAATTATAATATTGTATAATAAGATTCTTATTGTATTTTAGCTACCTCAACAATTTTACCAAAATATTAAAAAAGAAAAAATTTCATTATGAGAAAATTTTTTACAAAATTAATCTTACTCACTAGTATTTTAATTTTGGCTGTATGCCATTTGACCAATGCACAATCTAACAAAGTAGTTCATCTAAAATCTGGTGACTTTGTACCGACACAGAATGCGAAAACTTTCTCAGCCAACACTGAAATCTTTCAAGACAATATTTTCCTAGAAAGAGCCTATCTAGTATTTCAGTTTTCTGGCCCAATTAGGGAAGAAGATAAAAAAGGTTTAATCAATTTAGGCATCAACATAGTTGACTATATTCCTAACAATAGCTATGTAGTAAGCGTACCAGCTCAGATAAATTTTGAAAAGGTAAAGCAGCTTAACTTGTCAAGTATATTTGCTCTAACGTCCAAAGACAAGGCTTTGCCTGACTTACTTGCAGGCAAAGTTTTACCTCATGCTATAAAACAAGCAGGCTATGCAGATGTGACTATACTCACATACGACCTGTTGCAAAAAAGTAATATTTCAGCTTCCCTTACCCAGATAGGAGCGAGTATTATAGAGGAGTATGCGGCATTCAAAAACTTCGTAGTTAGAGTACCAATTGGAAATTTAGGTGTTTTATCAGCTCTCCCATTTATACAGTGGTTAGAATTTATAGACCCACCAAATCAGGTAGAAAATTTGTTAGGGCGTTCTTTACACAGAGTAAATATTTTACAAGATGGTGTAAGAAATCTAAAGGGCGACGGAATGAATGTTGCGGTTTTTGATGAAAGAGCCAGTCAGCATTTAGATTTTTCCCCTGCAGGTAGAATGGTGAATGTAGATGCAGGAGCTGCAGGTAGCCATGGCTCTCATGTAAGCGGAACTATAGGAGGAAAAGGCATCATAAACCCTATTGCCAAAGGAATGGCTCCAAATGCAACCATCTATTCCTACTATGGTTTTAGTGGTGATGTGCAAGCAAGAATGGCGATTGAAATTCCTGCAAAAACATTAATCTCTAGTAACCACTCTTATCACGATGGGCTTGGCGTACAGTGCGGTGTTACGGGCGCTTCAGCTGGTTACTCATTAAGAGCAAGAAATACTGATATTAATTTAAACAACTTTACCTACCATTTGCATTGCCACTCTTCTGGTAATGCTCAATCTTCTTGTGCTAGTGGTTGGGGTACAATAACTGGCACTGGAAAATCAGCTAAGAATAATGTCGTAGTGGGTAATATTACTAGCACAGAAGGAATTTCTGGCTCAAGTAGTTTTGGTCCAGTACACGATGGTAGAGTAAAACCTGAAATTGTAGGAATGGGAACCAACGTATTTTCTACCTACACTCCTCTCAATACATATTCTACCATTTCTGGCACTTCAATGTCCACACCGGGAGTTACAGGCACTGTTGCTTTATTAGCTCAATACTACAAACAAGCCAATGCTTCTGTACTTCCTCCATCAGCTCTTATTAAAAATATCATTTGCAATACTGCGCAAGATCTTGGTAATCCAGGTCCAGATTATAGATTTGGTTTTGGAAGAATCAATGCGTTAAAAGCAATTAAAATTTTAGAGCAAAACAGATATGTATTAGGAACTACAAATACTGGCACAAGTAACACAGTTACTATAACTGTTCCTTCTGGAGCAGCAAAACTTAATGTTATGCTGACTTGGAACGACCCCGCTGCTGCTACTAATTCATCGGTCGCATTGGTTAACAACTTAGATTTAACTGTCGTAGAAGGCGGGTCAACCTACCTACCTTGGATTCTTAATCCTACTTCGCCGGCTAGCAATGCCACGAAAGCAGTAGATAACATAAGCAACATTGAGCAAGTAACAGTTTTAAATCCTGCAGCTGGCACTTATACGTTGACCGTAGCAGGCACGTCAGTACCAAGTGGCAGTAACCAAGCTTATTCCTTAACATGGGATATAGAAACACCGTATATCGAAATACTTTACCCTAACGGGAACGAAAGCCTTACACCTGGTGTTGCAGAAACAATTACTTGGGACAATGCAGGCGTAACGGCTAACCAAGTAGTAGAATATTCTCTCACTGGCGCAGCGCCGTGGGTAACGATTGGTACCGTAAGCGCTACCACCACTCGTCTTGCTTGGACTCCTCCTGCGGGAAATACTTCAACTGCAAAAGTGCGAATCACAAGTGGTGCACTAACAGATGATAGTGATGCAGGTTTTAAGATATTAACTAAAGTGACAGGATTTGCTGCAAGTGCCGCAGGTTGCAATGCTGGCGAAATTACTTTCACATGGTCAGCTGCTGCGAATGCCACAGCCTACGATCTTTATAAATTAAATACAACCACTGCAGAGTTTGATATTCTTGCAGCCAACGTTACCGGTACAAGTTATACTGCTACAGGACTGCCGGCAGGGCAAAGTGATTGGTACACCATAAGGGCAAAAAATAGTAGCACAGGCGCCGTAGCAGAAAGAACCAATGCAATAGCAGCTACTGCATCTACTGGAGGTGGTGGCCTGCCGGCTTTAGGTAACATAAGCGGGCAAACAGCAGTGTGTGGTGCTCCTCAAAATGTGTCTTATTCTATAGCCGCAGTAGCTGGTGCTACTTCTTATTCTTGGACAGTTCCTACAGGTATTACTATCACATCTGGTCAAGGCTCTAACGCTATCGTAGTTAACTATTCTGCAGCAAGTCAAAGTGGAAATGTATTAGTATCTGCCAGTAATGGAAGTTGCAGTACTGCTCCTGCTACTCTTGCAGTAACTGTAGGAAGTGCCAGTATTTCGCAGCCTTTAAGTGGAGGTGATCAAAACCAAACAGTATGCCCTTCTAATGCCATCCCAACACTTACAGCTACTGCAACTGTGGCAAGTGGCCTTACTTTAAGATGGTATAATCAAGCTACAGGAGGCAACCTTGTATCTAACCCTATATGGAATAGCATAGGTTCTGTTACCTATCATGCCGCTACCTATGATAACAATACAATGTGTGAAAGTGGATTGAGAACAGCAGTTACTTTAACTATCAATAGTGTGGCTGCGGCTTCAGCTTCAGCAGTTGGAAGTACTACTTTCTGCCAAGGAAACAGCGTAACTATTAGCGCTAGTAATGGAAGTAGCTACTTATGGAGTAATGGTGCCACTACTCAGACAATCACCGTAAACACTTCTGGAAATTATAGTTGTGTAGTAACTAATAATGGTTGTACAACAACGACTAACGCCATTGCTGTAACAGTAAATTCTAAACCAACTGCAACAGTTTCTGCTGGCGCTACGAATATTTGTGCGCCAAATGTAGCAACACTAACAGCTTCTGCTGGTGCAAGTTGGTTATGGAGTAATGGTGCAACTACTCAAACGATACAAGTGAGTAACTCAGGGTCTTTCAACGTTAGTGTTACTAGTGCCGCTGGTTGCCAATCAGACGCTTCTTCATCCATTAATGTGACTGTAAATCCGCAGCCAACGGTATCCATATCGGCTTTGCCTGTCACTAGATTGTTACCAGGCGTTACTACAACATTAACTGCCAGCGCTAGCCCGACTGCTACTTACAACTACCAATGGTTTAAGGATGGATCGGCGGTTGCTTCGGCCAATAATCCATCTATTTTAGTAAATCTTGATAAGCTGGGTACTTATACCGTTAGGGTGACAAATGCTGGCGGTTGTTCTTCAACCTCAGGAGCACTAGCAATTTCCGACTCTGCTTCAACACAGTTATTTGTTTTCCCTAATCCAAATAATGGAAGATTTGATGTGATGTATTATACCGCCACAAGTGATAACTACCAGCTAAGAATTTTTGACAGTAAGGGTGCAGCGGTTTTCTCTAAAAGCTATCCAGTAACTCTGGGGTATCAGAGAATGGCTGTAGAAATGAGTAATGCAGCTGCTGGAACTTATATGCTTGGATTATTTGATAAAACTGGAAAAAGAATGGCTTCTGGTATGGTAGTCATACAATAACCTTTCATTTTTTAAATATATTAGGCTGCATTAAGAATTCTTAATGCAGCCTTTTTTTTGTAAAAGCTTTACAATACAATAAGAACGCTTTCCCAGTTTTATACGATAAATTTGCGCTCTCAATGTCTTAAAAAAATCTAGTTGTCTCAATGTTTTACAAAATCCTTACCGTTGCTGCCTTAGCGACATTTGAAATTTACGCTGCTATTCCAGCGGGATTTGCCTTTGGCTTACCAGCAATAACGATATTCATCGCTAGTACCATCGGAGGATTATTTGGTGTGTTTGTCGCTGCATTTTTAGGAGATAAGATTAGGGCATTTATTCAGAGGAAATGGCCCTCTAAGAAAGAAAAAAAAGTAAGCCCTTTGGCATTAAAACTTTGGAACAAATATGGAATAATAGGACTGGGAATTTTAGGAACAATGACTATAGGTGCACCTATTAGCATTGCAGTTGGCGTTGGCCTTAATGCTGAAATAAAGAAATTAGTATTGTGGTGCTGCGTAGGGGTAGTAACTAGATGCGTGATTTTTACTTTTATAGCCCATCACGCTACCAATGCTATTACAAATGCTTAAGAGGGTTCCTAGTAGCGATGAGGATGTACTTTTTTACATTCATCCAAAATGCAACAAATAGGTAGATAATAACTGGGGAACCCAAGGTAAAAAACGACATATAGATAAAGTACTTACGTATAGTTGATGTAGCAATACCCATCTTCTCGCCAATGGCAGTGCACACACCAAAGACGTGCCACTCTATGAATTGCTTTACCTTGTTCATCTTGCTAAATTATTACTTTTTTATCTAAACTAGCAAAGTTTGTAAGTCCGTATTCATTTATGAAATACTTCACCTTTGCTGATTGCAAACAATTTTTAGTTGAGTCGCAGTGGGGAAGGCAGGCAAAGAACTATATAAATTAGATTTAATCTTCCTTTGGCAAAACGTACAGAATCGCTAGTAATTCTAAAGTTTTCTGCTTTTTTCAATCCATAGAAATATTGGATAGGAAAATGCTAGGGCAATACATATAGCAGTCAAACTTTTACTATCACCTATTACAATACCTACCAGTAATGCAAGAGAAATACCAATCATTAAGAAAGAAGTAATTGGATAGCCCCAAGATTTGTATGGGCGAGGAAGCTCAGGGTTAGATTTTCTTAGTTTCACTAATGCCGCATAAGCGAGTCCCCACACAATAATAGAGAAGGAGCTAGAAACAGTAAATAGAATTTCAAAAGACCCTATAAATAAAAGTACAAGAGCAAAAACGGCAGAGATAATAAGACTCACAATTGGTGTTCCGCCTTTATTCACTGCTGCTCCTTTTGTAATAAAAAATCCATCTCTACTGAGACCAAATAATATTCTTGAGGGTATCATCAAATAAGCGTTTAAAATACTGATGATAGAAAATAATGCAATAATCGTAACGACGGTAGCACCCTTTGTTCCAAAAATTTGACTAGCCACATCGGCAGCTGCCAATTCTTTACCAGCTAATGCTTGCACAGGCAACACAGAGAAAAAAGCAATATTAATAAGGGTGTAAATAATAATAAGTACCAAAGCTCCTCGATACATTGACTTCGGTATATTCTTTCCTGGATCTTTATCTTCTTCTGCGAAATAGCTGCCTGCGGCCCAGCCGTTGTAAGTACCAAGAACAAGTTGTAAAGCTTTAAAAAAACTAATAACCACACTTGTCGTCAAAAGGCTTGGACTTGCTGAAATTGGTGCGACGGAGACATTGGCAAATACAAAACAAGCTGCAATGAGCACAACAAATAATATAACTTTTATTACACTCGTAACCTGTTGCATTATGCTGGCACTTTTAACTCCAGAGGCGTGTAGTAGCACAAAGCCTATTAAAAATGCCACGGCAATAATGGTGGAAAATTGTTGGAGAGAAGGAAATAATTTCACGATGTATTCTCCAATGACGATGCAAAAAAATGCTGGTGCTATGGCATTGGCTATATAGTCAAACCAACCTGTAATAAAACCAAGGTACCTACCAAAAGCTAGTTTGATATAATTGTAAGAGCCGCCTGCCTTAGGCAACATTGTTGCTAGCTCTGCAAAAGTACCCACTCCTAATAACACATACACCCCACCCACAAGCCAGCAGGCTATGATGAGCCAGTAACTATCTAGCAAGCTAGCTATAGAACCTGTTGTTCTCAAAATACCCACACCAATTGTGCTACCCACTAAGATGGCAATACCGAAACTTTGTCCTAGAACTTTTTGTAAATGATTGGCAGTGGAAGTAGATGGCATAAAAATAGTAGTGAGTTATTTTGATGGCTCAATATAGTTTAAATGAGAGAATGAAAGGCTTCTATTCATATTTCTTGGTGAGATTTTTTTAAACACGGAGGCACGGAGGAAAGTACCCTACCATCTTAGATTTTAAACATTGACGTCTAAAAGAATTTCAATTCCAAGCTACCGGCACGAGGGACACAAAGTGGAAAGCAAAAGTATAAAAATATTTTTCTCTTAACTCCTTGTTCCCCGTGCCTCCAAACTAAATAATCTATTGATGGCAAGAATGATAAACCCATAAAAACACTTTCCCTCCGTGTTCTTAGTGTTTAAAAAACATTCCGAAAAACTACTTTTATTTACTTTTCAAATCCATATAATCCAATACCAAATTACTCAACGCATTGACTCCAGTTTTAAACCCTGATTCATCTAAGAAAAAAGTTGGAGTATGATGAGGGCCAGAAGTCTTCACATCTTTTCCTCTTGGCAATGCTCCAAGAGAAAAATAAAATCCAGGAACTTTTTGTGCGAAGAATGAAAAATCCTCTGCACCAGTAACAGCAGGAGCAAGAACAACATTACTATCGCCGGCAGATTTTTGTAAAGAAGGCAGCATCATAGCCGTAAGCTTCTCATCATTGAAGGTTACAGGATAATGAGCAGAATATGGTAGTTCTAAAGTTGCAGTTGCACCATTTGCTTCAGCTGTCTTTTCAACAATTTGTCGAATTCTTGCAAAAACCATTGTCTCATCGCCTGTGCTCAATGTTCTTACAGTGCCGAGCATTTCTACTTCTTCAGGAATAATATTAGATCGATTACCGCCGTGAATAGCGCCGATAGTTACCACAGCAGCATTATTGGT